>NZ_JBIALS010000007.1:0-10653 GCF_042873655.1 Streptomyces sp. NPDC004609
GACATGATCATCACGGGTGGGGAGAACGTGTACTCCGCCGAGGTGGAGAACGCGGTGGCTTCGCATCCCGCGGTGGCGTCCTGTGCGGTGATCGGTGTGTCCGACGAGCAGTGGGGCGAGCGGGTGCATGCCGTGGTCGTGCTGCGGCCGGGGCGGACCTCGACCGGGCAGGAGATCCGGGCCCACGCCAAAACCCTGATCGCCGGCTACAAGGCCCCGCGCTCGGTCGAATTCGTCGACGCCCTGCCGATGTCAGCCGCCGGAAAGATCCTCAAACGCCAACTCCGGGACACCCACCAGAACTGAACACACCGCTGCCGCGACGGATTCCACAACGAGGCGTACCCGGTGGCCCGCGTCCACGCCGGCGTCCGGGTCGATCGGATCCACGGTGGCGCGCGGCGGTCGTGAAGACCGTCACCGCCGAGGGCCCGCGGGCGGCGGGGCCGGCCGCCGACCCGCCCAGCGATCACCACTGGGCGGGTTCGGTACTCTGAGGTGCACTTCGGAGCCCCGTCGTGCGGACGCGGGGCGCACCGGCGCCGGCAAAGGGAGCAGAACGTGGCAGCGCGCAGGCCGCCGAACCGCAAGGCGCTGATCCGCGTCGCGGCCGCGGAGCTGTTCCTGGAGCGCGGCTACCACAATGTCTCCGTCGCCGATGTGGCCGAGGCCCTGGGCATCACCGCGTCCGCGCTCTACTACCACTACCGCAACAAGCAGGAGTTGCTGCTGTGGGCCGTCCGGGACTGCCTGGACAGCGTCGACGCGCTGGTCCGGGAGGCAGCTGACCTGGAGGAGGCCCTGCGGTCCCTGGCGGCGTTCGTCACCAGGCCGCGGAGCGTCTTCGCCATCTGGGAGCGCGAGGCGCGCAACCTCGACGGCTCGGAGCGGGACGCGATCCGAGAGCGCGAGTTCGAGGTGGTGGCCCATCTGGTTCCGCTGCTGCGGACGGCCCGCCCCGACCTCGGCGGGCCGGAGGCCGAGCTGGTGGCCCGGGCCGTGTTCGGTGTCCTGGGCAGCCGCTCTCGGCACCGGCTCTCCCTGTCGCGCCGCAGGGACCAGCAGTTGATGTTCCGCATGGCCCGGGCAGCCGCCCACTGCGAGCTCTCCGCGGCCGACCGGCCCGCGGGGAACGGACCCGCCGCGTCCGGCAGCGGGCTCCGGATCCCCCGGCGCGAGCAGCTGCTCACCGCGGCGGTCCGGCTCTTCGACGAGCGCGGCTACCAGTCGGTGACCATGGCCGACATCGGAGAGGCCGCCGGCATCGTCGCCTCCGGCGTGTACCGGCACTTCCCCAGCAAGACCGACCTGCTGGTGACCGCCGTGAACCGCGGCGGGGAGAGGATACGAGCCTCCGCTGATCAGGCGCTGGCCCGGGCGAGGGATCCGCGGGAGGCCCTCGAACTGCTGCTCGGGGCTCATGCCGCGGTGACGAGCGAGCACCGGCACCTGGACGGCATCCTGACCAACGAACGCGACCAGCTCCCCGAGAAGGAGCGCACCGCCCTCCGGCGCTTCCAGGCGGACTATCAGGACGTCTGGGTCCAGGCCCTCGGCGCGGTCCTCCCGGGGCGGGAACCGACCGAACTGAAGATCAGCATCCATGCCGTCCACGCGATGATCTACTTCGTGGTCCGCTCCCGGACCGCCGACCAGTGGCCCGATCTGCCCCGGCGCCTGACGGAGCTGGGCATGGCCGTACTGGTCGGGAGCTCCAGCCCGTAGCCCCGCAGCGGCGGCCCGCCCGACGCCTTCCGTGTCGCAGGGGCGGCGGAGAGGCCGGCGGCGACGACCGTGTCGAACCACTGCACCTCGTCGGCGGTGACGCCGGCCGGGTAGACGTGAGCACTCTGACACGCGGCCCGGCGGAGGCAAAGGGATCGCACTCCCCGCTCCGCGGCGAGCGGACACGTGTGTGGGTGCGCACAGTCCGCGGCGGCGTCGGCCGTGCGCCCGCACACCCGGCCCATCAGTCGCGCCGACTCACTCCCCGGCGCCGTACAGCCGGTAGGCGTCCAGAGTCAATGCCAGGTCGACGAGGTCGCGGGGGCGGTCGAGATGCAGCCCGGTGAGCCGCTCCAGCCGGCGCAGCCGGTTCAGCACCGTGTTGCGATGGCAGTACAGCCGCCCACCGGCCTGGCCCGCCGACCCCTGGCAGTCCAGCCAGACCTCCAGGGTGGTCATCAGCAGTTCCCGCTCGGCGGCGTCCAGGGCCATCACCGGCCCGAGTACCTTGGCCCTCAGCTCAGCGGCCAGGTCCGGCTGCGACAGCACGAAACCGGCGGATATCCGGTCCCCTATGACCGCCAGTTCCCCGTCGCTCCGGCAGGTGCCCAGGGCCAGCTCCGCGAGCTCCCGGGCACGCCCGAGCTGGGCCAGGCCATCGACGACCGGGCTCATCCCCCCGCGCGCGCCGGGACCGACCGGCACCGCCGCCGCCAGCTCCTCCAGCGTCCGGTCCCGCAGCAGCGCCACCACCGCCAGGCCGTCCGTGTACGGGCACCAGTTGAGCAGGATGCCGTCCACCTCCTCGCGGACGGCGGCGTCGGACGGACGAGCGGACTGCGGACCGTTCAGCCGCACCACCGCGTAGCGTCCGGTCAGCGGGAGCTCCAGGGTGACCGTGGCGGCGGAGAGGTCCAGCGGGTCGTGGTGCCCGCGCAGCAGTGCCTTGAAGGCCGGCAGCAGCTTGCGGCCGTCATCCGGCGGCAGTCCCGCGGTGCACTGGCGATGCGCCTCGCGCATCAGATTGGTGTCCCGCTCGACCCAGCGCCAGTAGTCGTTGGCCGCGTACACCATCAGATGCGCCCTGTCGGGGCTCTCCTGCTGCACCACCTCGACGAGGCTGTCCCAGAGCACCGAGGCTCCGATGCGGAACGCCTGCAACACCGCCAGCAGCGGAAAGCCCTCGGCGGCCCGCTTGTGGCCCGTGGCCCAGGCCCGCTCTCCGGACTCCGCGAACCGCTCGGCGGAGGCCAGGGACCCGACCGAGATCTCCAGTGAGGTGTGCGCGGACTCCAGGGTGTCCTGAGGAGCGAGCAGCGGACTGGCGTAGTGGATGATCTCCACCCGGATCCGGGCCAGTGCCCTCTCCGCCACGATCGAGACCCGGCCGAGCAGCAGATTGGCGGCATGGCGGAGGATGCCGTCCGCCGGAGAGGGGTCACCGGCCGGTATGCGGTCCGGCACAGTCGGTCGACTGCCGTTCAGGACCGGGGAGGAGCCCTGTCGGGCACCGGCGCCCGCCCCGACCGGGCCGTGCGGGAACGCGTCCAAGACCACCTCCGCTATCGCCTGACATCGCATTCTTCGTGCTCGCGGCGGTGAGCACCAGGCCTGGGAGGAAATCCGCCGAAAAGCCTACGGGCCTGGCAGCCGACTCAGCCGCTCGCTCGTCCCTTCGGCGAGACCCTGTGCGGGCGCACAACGGAGGAGATCGTGCGCTGGACGCGCTTCCACGATCGCCGCCCAACGCCTCGCCGGCCCGCCGCCTGACGTACCGCGCGTCCGGTGCCTGGCCTGATGCGCCCGGGGGTGTACGGCGGCGCAGCCGGGCTCGCGAGTGGTGGTCGGGCGCGCGTCCCGGACCGCCGGCGGCGACACGGCTCCCGGTACGGTCACGCCGGGCGTGCACCCGGGTGACCGGCCGGCCGGTCCGAAGCGGGGGCCGGCGCAGAGGCCGTGGCCCCCGCGGCGCGGGGGCGCTGCGGGGGCCACGGGGAGCTGCTCGCGTCCGGTCAGCTTCCGGCGAGTGCGCGTGCCTCGGCGGCGATCAGCTCGGCGCTGTCGGCGGGTATGTGCTTGCCGGAGTGCTTCTCCGCCCAGCGCGCCAGCTGGGTGTACTGGCCGCGGCCCAGCATGGCCGTCATTGTGGAGACGTGGTTCGCGTCGGCGTCCGTGGTCAGGATCAGATGTGCCAGGCCGGTCCGGGTCGCCTGGACGGTGAACACCGATTCGGCCCGGGAGACTCCGCCCGGCCCGGTGGCCTCGGCGCGCAGGGTGTGCCGCCCTGCGGCGAGAGCGGTGAGGTCGAGCGGCTCGCCGGCTGTGACGGGGGAGCCGTCCAGGGTGAGCGTGATCTTGTCCGCACCGGTGGCCTGCACGGCGGGGACCGGGCGCTGGGCACGGTCGAGGCCGGTGCCGGCGGCCGGGGAGGTGATGGACAGGAGCGGCGCCTTCGGCGGCTCCGGGCGGCTCTGGAGCTGGGCCGCGTTCCAGCCGGTGAGCTCGGCGGGCCGGTTGGTGATGACGGCGTCGACCCCCATCGACTCAAGGGCCTTCCAGCGGTCCGGGCTGTCGACCGTCCACACCATCACCGCGACACCGGCGGCGTGCAGGTCGGCGACCACGCCGGGCCGCTTGGCCAGCGCGCCGTCGGAGGGGTTGTACGAGGCCAGCCGGAGCTCCGTCGCGAGGGCCACCGGGTCCTCGTCCAGGCTGCCCCTCAGCAGGCCGAGCGGCAGCTCGGGCGCCAGCTCACGGGCGTACCGCAGATGGTCGACCTCGAAGCTCTGCACGAAGACCCGCTCGGTCATCCCGCTGTCCCGGACCGTCTTCACGATCGTGGCGACCTGGTCGCGGGTGTGCGAGCCCTTGATCTCCAGCAGCATGTCGCCGCCCCGGGTGCGCAGATCGTCGAGCTGCGTGGCCAGGGTGGGCACCTTGGCGCCGGCGTAGGCGGGGGCGAACCACGAACCGGCGTCGAGGCCGTCGAGCTGGGCCGCGGTGAGGCCCCGGATCGGGCCGGCGCCGTCGGTGGTGCGGTCGACTGTGGTGTCGTGCATCACGTAGGGGATGCCGTCCTTGCTCGGCTGCACATCGTTCTCGATGTACTCGGCCCCGCCGCGCCGGCCCACCTCGTCGGAGACCAGGGTGTTCTCGGGCGCCGCCGACGAGCCGCCGCGGTGCGCGATGACGGTCATCGGCGAGCCCTCGGGGCGTATGAAGCCCTGCTCGGGCAGCTCGGTGACCGAGAGGTCGTCGAACGAGACGGTGGCGCCGTTGACGACGAGCGCCTCGACGCCCTGTTCCGAGCGGACGACCCGGGTGGTGCGCAGGGCCTCGCGGCCGTCGAAGAACCAGCGGGCCTTCGAGCCGTGCACCTCCACGGCGATCCGTACGTCGCGTCCGACGCCGGCGGCCGACGGGGCGGCGGCGGTGTCCGTGACATTCCAGCCGCCCGCCGTGGTGCGCTGGGCGAACTCCAGCCCGTTGGCGGCGCTGGTACCACTGCGCATGGTGGCGATGGACCACGGCACCGAACCGTCGGCGGGGACGTCCATGCCCATCGCCAGCCAGCGCGCCGAGTCCTTGACGGACTCGAACCGTGCGGTCACCTCCATCCGGAAGTCGTCGAGGTGTTCGCCGAAGGTGATGCGGCTCTGCTGGCCGGCGTCGGCCGACGCCCCGTACAGACGGCCGTCCTTCACCTCCCACTTGCCATCGACTGGGCGGAAGCCCGCGGGGAGGGAGTTGCCCGAGAAGTCGGCCGAGAGCACCTTCCGGCCGTCCGCGGCGACGGCGGAGGGAATCGTGCCCGCACCGGCGGGCGACGCTGTGAACAGGGAGGCGAGGGTGGCGGCGGCGAGAACCGCGGCGGGAATACGAAGTGTTCGCAGGGACATGCCGAAAACGTAGGAAGCCGGAGCGAACGCCTGCGTACACGGCGAAGAACCCGGGCAGTCGTTCACATGACCGGGCAGTGCCTGACCGGCCTCTGACGGGTACGAGGGTCCGGACGGGACCGAATACGGGCCCCAGCGACGGGTTTTGGACGCCGACGGCCCGCTTGCGGTTCCCGACCGTGGTGTGGGCTGGAGTACATCTATCGGTGGACCGCCTTGACCGAACGCCAGTGCACGCTTCCGCAGCGTTTCGCTGGACCGGTGAGGGGCCTGGAGCCTTACGTGCCGGGGGGAATGGCGCTGGCTGCTTCACCACTGGCTCGACAGAGCCGATCCGGGGTGACGGCGGTGCCGTAGGCGTCGAGCGGCAGTGCGGTGGCGTGCACGGGAGTCTCCGGGCGGCGCTGGACGCGCCGCCGCGGCCGCCCGGCGTTGCCGGGTCGGAGCGGCGGCGTGTCCGTGCGTTCGGGCGGTTTTCGGGGTTCCGGTGTGGAGTCGGCGCACGGCCGCCGCCTGCCGGGTCGCGGTCGTCAGAACAGGCCGTTGTCGTGGGGGAGTTCGGTCGTCATCGGGGCGATGACGTCCCAGTGCTCGACGATCTTGCCGTCGGCCACGCGGAAGAGGTCGTAGTACGCGACGGGGACACCGAACTCGCCCTCGGACTGGAGCAGGACGAACTCGCCCTCGGCGATGACCTTGTGGACGGTTTTGTAGGCGAGGTTCCTGCCCTGCCCGGCCCACGTCGCGGCGGCGGCCCCGAATCCGTCCAGGCCGTCGGCAGCCTCCGGGTTGTGCTGGTGGTAGATCTCGGTCGAGATGTAGTCCGTGAGCACCGAGTAGTCGGCACCGACCAGGACCTTCTGCGCGAACTCGGCGACCAGGGCGCGGTTGGCCTCGGTCGTCTCCAGCGCGGTGACCCCGGTGGGTCCATCGGTCTGCGAACGGCCGGAGGCGGTGACCTCGACGACCGGGGTCAGGGCGTCCCAGTGCTCGGCGAGCTTGCCATCGGCGTCGACGCGGAAGATGTCGAAAGCGACCAGTGGTTCGGGGCCGAAGCCGTGGTACGTGCCGTGCAGGGCCACCAGCTCGCCGTCGGCGATCATCCGGGCTCCCTCGTAACGGAAGCCCTCCGGCAGCCCGGCGACCAGTTGGCGCAGGGCCTCGGGGCCGTCCGCGGCCAGGGCACTGTGCTGGCGGTAGTCGGCGGCGACCCAGCGGTCCACCGCTCCCGGGTCCTTCCGGCCGAACAGCTCGCCGACGGCGGACAGGACGGTGTTCCTGGCATTGCTCATGACGGGTCGTCTCCTTGCGAGGTCAGATCATGGGTGGAGGGCTTGGGGATGGCTGGCGTCAGGCGCCGGTCGAGCGCGGCGGTCAGGGAAGCGGCCGTGAACGCCGCGTCGGCCAGCTGGTCGGCGCCGTGCGCCGTGCGCGGCAGCGGCGTCGGGTAGGAGGCGACGGGCAGGCGGCGCAGCGCACGGGAGCCGGCGCGGGCCTTCTCCCGGCTGTCCGGGGACGCGTATGCCGCGGTCACGGCGTCCGCCTCCCGCCGAACTCGTCGGCTGTGTCCCGGTAGACCACGGCGTCGGACAGGCCGCGACCGGCGACGAACCACGCTCGGTGCACGGCATCGGCCGCATCCGGTTCGCCGGTGTCCGGCTGGTCGCGCGGCCCGGGCAGTCCCGCCGCGGCGGCGGTCTGGTCCAGCACGCCCGTCCTCTGCGACAGCGCGCTCACAGCCCGCGCCGAGGACGACACCGGTCGACCGCGCTGTACGGGCCCGCTCGGCCGGCCGGTGCGGGCAGGCCGCCACCGGTCGTGCCCGGGCACCGGTGCGGAGGCCGGCCGGCAGGACATCGAGCCGGATGCGGTGTGCGCTGTCCACGGCGAAGGCCCGCAGGGCCGGGCCGAAGCCGTAGCAGCATGGGCGGTACGCGTCGAAGGCGTACGTCAGCGAGGCTCGCTCCCCCGAGGACATCACACTCCTCCCCTCTCATCTCTTACTGATTTCAGACATCTTCTCGATGGCGGATGGGCTGGTACCTCCAACCTAGGGGCGATGAACAGGTCGAATCAGATACACTCACGACTCGCGATGGTCAAAAAGCGACACGATGTCGATCGCGGCATCACGGAGATCTCCTTCGCCGCGCCTGCCGGAACCCCCGTGGGCGTCGAAGTGCTGCCCCTCGCCGGCCTGCGCCACCGCGTACGCGCCGAGCGGCTCACGGCCCCCCAGCGCCCGGACTTCCACCACCTGCTCACCCTCACCAGCGGAGCCCTGTGGCACACGGTCGACTTCACCGCCTACGCCCTCGACCCCGGCTCCTGGCTCTGGGTGCGCCCCGGCCAGGTCCAGCAGTGGGGCGACCTCACCCACGCCGAAGGCACCCTGTTCCTGTTCCGCCAGGACTTCCTCGATCCGGCCACCACCGACAGGGCCCGCACGGAGGACTCGCACGCCCCGGTCCTGCGCCGACCCCTCCCCGGCGACGCCGCGGCCGTGCGGCTGGCCGCCGACCACCTCACCGCCGAGTTCCACGCGCTCGGACACCTGCCCCTGGAGGTCCACACCACGGCCCTGCGCCACCTGCTGGCCGTCCTCGTCCTGCGCCTGGCCCACCTCACCACGCCCGCCGGAAGTCCCGCTCCCGAACCCGACGCCACCTACCTGCGCTTCCGTGACGCTGTGGAGAAGACCTTCACCCGCAGCCGCCGGGTCGAGGACTACGCCGAGGCACTCGGCTACTCGGCCCGCACCCTCTCCCGCGCCACCCTCGCCGCCGCCGGCCTCGGCGCCAAGGAGTTCATCGACCGTCGCGTCGTCCTCGAAGCCAAGCGCCTCCTGGCCCACAGCGACCAGACCGCTGCCCGCATCGCCGGCCATCTCGGCTTCTCCAGCGCGACCCACTTCAACAAGTACTTCCACCAGCGCACCGGGCAGACCCCTATCGCCTTCCGCACCATGGTCCGCGGGCACCCCACGAAGTGAGACCGGCAGCCCTCCACGACGATCGGCCCGAAGCCGCCGACCAGCCCCGCCTCACCCGTACCAGGCGGGAAGGGCGCCCGGGTACGATCCCGGGGCCCCCAAGTCCCGGAAGTCCCACAGACGCCACCGCACCCCATCCGATCCGCGTTTCAGCAGGTCAGGCAGGGTGCGGTGGTGCTCGTGTATCAAATGTCGCGGAAGATCTCGATCTGCGCGCCCACCGAGTTCAGGCGCTCCGCCAGTTCCTCGTAACCGCGGTTGATGACATAGACGTTCCGCAGGACGGAGGTGCCCTCGGCCGCCATCATCGCCAGGAGCACCACGACGGCCGGGCGCAGGGCGGGCGGGCACATCATCTCGGCCGCGCGCCAGCGGGTGGGGCCCGCGACCAGGACGCGGTGGGGGTCGAGGAGTTGCAGCCGGCCGCCCAGCCGGTTGAGATCCGTGAGATAGATCGCCCGGTTGTCGTAGACCCAGTCGTGGATCAGGGTCTGGCCCTGAGCCACCGCCGCGATCGCGGCGAAGAACGGCACATTGTCGATGTTCAGTCCGGGGAACGGCATCGGGTGGATCTTGTCGATCGGCGCCTCCAGCTTGGAGGGCCGGACCGTCAGGTCCAGCAGCCGGGTACGGCCGTTGTCCGCCGTGTACTCCGTGGAGCGGTCGTGGTCGAGGCCCATCTCCTCCAGGACCGCCAGCTCGATCTCCAGGAACTCGATCGGGACGCGCCGGATGGTCAGCTCGGACTCCGTCACCACCGCGGCGGCCAGCAGGCTCATCGCCTCGACCGGGTCCTCGGAGGGGGAGTAGTCGACGTCCACGTCGATCGTGGGGACGCCGTGCACGGTCAGCGTCGTCGTACCGATGCCGTCGATCCGTACGCCCAGGGCCTCCAGGAAGAAGCACAGGTCCTGGACCATGTAGTTGGAGGACGCGTTGCGGATGACGGTCACCCCGTCGTGGCGGGCGGCGGCCAGCAGCGCGTTCTCGGTGACCGTGTCACCCCGCTCGGTCAGGACGATCGGGCGGTCCGGTGCCGTCGCCTGCTCCACGCGGGCGTGGTAAAGGCCCTCCGTGGCGGTGATGTCGAGGCCGAAGCGGCGCAGCGCGATCATGTGCGGCTCGATCGTGCGCGTACCGAGGTCGCAGCCGCCCGCGTAGGGGAGACGGAAGTGTTCCACCCGGTGCAGCAGCGGCCCGAGGAACATGATGATCGAGCGGGTCCGGCGGGCGGCGTCCGCGTCGATGGCGTCCATGTCGAGACGCGCGGGCGGGACGATCTCCAGGTCCATGCCCTCGTTGATCCACCGGGTGCGTACGCCGATGGAGCTGAGGACCTCCAGCAGCCGGTAGACCTCCTCGATGCGCGCGACCCGGCGCAGCACCGTACGGCCCTTGTTGAGCAGTGAGCCGCACAGCAGCGCGACGCACGCGTTCTTGCTCGTCTTGACGTCGATGGCGCCGGAGAGCCGGCGCCCGCCGACCACCCGCAGATGCATGGGCCCGGCATATCCGAGCGACACGATCTCGCTGTCGAGCGCCTCACCGATGCGCGCGATCATCTCAAGGCTGATGTTCTGGTTGCCGCGCTCGATGCGGTTCACGGCACTCTGGCTGGTGCCGAGTGCTTCGGCGAGTTGGCTCTGTGTCCAGCCACGATGCTGTCGTGCGTCACGGATGAGCCTGCCGATGCGTACGAGATAGTCGTCTCCCATGCGTTGGACGTTATCTCAGATATGAGATGGTCCGTGCGATGGGGGCGCCATTCGGGTGAGGCGTACGAGTCGCGGGGGCCGCGCTTCTGACGTTCCGTCGATCCGGCGGGACCGGCAAGTGGAACGAGTCCGTTCGGGTGTGGGTCGCCGGGTCCGCGCCTGCCCGGTATCCGGCGGCTCATGCGCATCCGGTACGAACGCCCCGTCGGCGATCTCCTCGGCCGGGGGGGGGGGGGGGGGGGGGGGGGGGGGGGGGGGGGGGGGGGGGGGGGTGGGGGGGTGGTGGGGGGGGGGGGGGGGGCCCGGGGCCGGGCGCGCCTAA
>NZ_JBIALS010000007.1:10663-196380 GCF_042873655.1 Streptomyces sp. NPDC004609
CCTCCCCGTTACCCGGCGGCTCATGCCCCACCGGCACCACCCCCCCGTGGGCGAAACCCCCGGCGGGGGGGGGGGGCCGGGGTCGGGGCCGTGGCTGGGTCCGGTGTTCGGGTGCCGATCCGGGGCCGGGTCCCGGCATCGCGGGCGCATTAATCTGGACTGATAGCATCCAGATTATGCGGATGTCCGAGGGTGTCGAGTGGGGGCTGCACTGCTGCCTGGCGCTGGCGTGGATCGGTGACGACCGGCCGGTGCCCACCGCCAGGCTGGCCGAGCTGTTCGACCTGCCGCAGGCGTATCTGAACAAGCGCCTCCAGGCCCTCGTCCGGGCCGGGATCCTCTCCTCGGTCGCCGGCGCGCGCGGAGGGTTCCTGCTGGCCCGCCCGCCCGAGAAGATCACCTTCCTGGACGTGGTCACCGCCGTCGAAGGACCCGAGGACCCCTTTCGCTGCACGGAGATCCGGCAGCGGGGAGCGGGCGCGGAGGCGCCCGCGCGGGACTTCCGTCTGCCCTGCGGCATCGCCACCGCGATGCGGCGGGCCGAACTCGCCTGGCGGCGCGAACTCGCCGCCCAGACCCTGGCCCACATGATCGAGGTCACCCCCGAGACCGCGGCCGTCCGCATCCGCCGTCACTACGAGCGCCTGAGCCGCTGATCGCACCAGCACCCACCAGGCGCACACGTCTCTGGAGAATCTGGATGTCCGATGTCTCGATTTCCCCCCGGTCGTCACCCCGCTCCGGCGCGGAGCCCCCCGCCCGCGGGCTGTCCTCGACGTTCATCCTGGCCCTCGGCACCTTCGCGGTGGGCACCGACGCCTTCATCGTCGCCGGGTTCCTGCCGTCCATGGCCGATGAACTGAACGTCTCCCAGGCCGCGGCCGGGCAGTCCATCACCGTGTTCGCCGTCGCGTACGCCGTGCTGTCACCGGTCCTCGCCACCGTGACCGCACGCCTGCCCCGCCGGACCCTGCTCGTCGGCGCGCTGCTCGTGCTGGCCCTCGGGAACGTGGGCTCGGCACTCGCGCCCAGCCTGCCGGTGCTGATCGCGACCCGTGTCGTGGCCGCCGCCGGAGCCGCCGCGTACACCCCCATCGCCGGAGCGGTGGGCGCGGGACTCGTCCGCCCCGGACTCCGTGCCCGTGCCCTCGCGGTCGTGACCGGCGGGCTCACCGTCGCCACCGCGCTGGGCGTTCCTCTCGGCAGCCTCGCGAGCCGGACCCTGGGCTGGCGCACCGCGCTGTGCCTGGTGGCCACGCTCGCCCTGCTGGCGGCGGCGGGGATCCGCCTCAGCCTGCCGGCGCTGCCCGGCGGCCCCCGTGTGCCGCTGCGCACCCGGCTCACCGTGCTGCGCAGGCCCGCCGTGCTCACCGTGCTGCCGCTCACGGTCCTGGGGATGGGCGCCGCCTACACGGCGTACGCCTACAGCGTCCCCGCCCTGCGCGGGGCCGGAGTGCCGGGGCCGTGGGTCCTCTGGATGCTGCTCCTGTACGGGGTGGGCGCCGTGATCGGCAACGTCCTCGCCGGATACGGCACCGACCGCCGGGGGCCCGTACGGGTCCTGTGGATCGGATACGCCGTCATGGCGGCCTCGCTCGCCGGGCTCGGGCTGCTCGCGGCGGCGGACATCTCCCTGACCGCGGTGGCCGGTGCGCTGGTGCTGCTGTGGGGCGGCAGCGCCTGGTGCCAGACACCGCCCCAGCAGTTCCGGCTGATCGCGGCCGCGCCCGCCGAGGCACCCGTGGTGGTCTCGCTCAACTCCTCCGGGATCTACGCCGGCATCGCCTTCGGCACCCTGCTCGGCGGCGCCGCGCTCCCCGCGGGGATTTCCGCCGTGTACGGCCTCGGCGCGGCCCTGGCCGCCCTCGCGCTGGTCTTCCTACTGGTCACGGGTCACGGCAACGCCCGCGGCACGGCGGGGACGTAGAGCCCTCGCGCACCCGATCCGCACACCGGCTCCCGGGGCGGTGGGCGCCCACCCGACGGGGCCCCGCGCACCGGGCTCCCGTACACCGGCTCCCCGAGCGGCCCGACTCCCGTACACCGGGCTCGGGAGCCGCCCAGATCCTCGCCCTCCGCGCGGAACTCGGAGAGCTGAAGGTCGAAGTCGCCGCTGCGCAGCTGACCGGCCACCGCCGGCCGGGTCCGTCGGCATCGGGATGTCCCGAGTGTCCTTCAGCGTCCCGTGTGTCCCGTGCGGACGGGCTTCCGGCTCCCGTCGACGGGCGGGTCCCCGGCGGACCGGCTCAGTGGTTCCCCCGGCCGGTCGGTTCTCCCGGCGGACCGGCTCGGGGGCTCCCGGGCCCGTCGGCCGCCGGGACGCCCCTGTCCGTACTCCTCCGGAGCCGGCGAAGGCGCCCCGGGCACCGTGCCGCCCGGGAGACCGCGCGAGCGCGGGCCTGATCGTCACCGAGGGGATCTGGCGCAGCCGCCGCGGCCAGGCGGGCCGGCGGATGCCGGGACGCGAAACGCCCGACCACGTCCGGGGGGCGGCGGGCCGTCACCGAGGCCGTCCACGCCGCGGGCGGACGGATCCATGCCCAGCTCATGCACGGCGGACGCCACGGCCACCCGCTCTCGCGGCCCTCGGCGCGATCGACACGGAGCGCCTCTACACCCACGGCGCACGGGGCTACACGGACTACGCGCGCACACCGGCGGAGGCGCAGCACACATCTCCCGGGCATGACCGGACCGCACCGATGTACTAGAGTTATCTCGACATCGAGATAACTGCCCGGGCGTACCGCAGTCGCCATCCCGGTAAGGGTTACCTAACTAAGCCCTACCTTAGCGGATCGATGAGGGGCCATGGCGGCAGCATGGACGTAGTACGCGCCATTGATGAAGGAGACTGTCGTGTCGGCGAACAGCTTCGACGCCCGCAGCACGCTGCGCGTGGGTGACGAGTCGTACGAAATCTTCCGGCTGGACAAGGTCGAGGGCTCCGCGCGCCTTCCCTACAGCCTGAAGGTGCTGCTGGAGAACCTCCTGCGCACCGAGGACGGCGCGAACATCACCGCCGACCACATCCGGGCACTCGGCGGCTGGGACTCCCAGGCGCAGCCGAGCCAGGAGATCCAGTTCACCCCGGCCCGCGTGATCATGCAGGACTTCACCGGTGTGCCCTGTGTCGTCGACCTCGCCACCATGCGCGAGGCCGTCAAGGAGCTGGGCGGCGACCCGGCGAAGATCAACCCGCTCGCCCCCGCCGAGCTGGTCATCGACCACTCCGTCATCGCCGACAAGTTCGGCACCCACGACTCGTTCGCGCAGAACGTGGAGCTGGAGTACGGCCGTAACCGCGAGCGCTACCAGTTCCTGCGCTGGGGCCAGACCGCGTTCGACGAGTTCAAGGTCGTCCCGCCCGGCACCGGCATCGTCCACCAGGTGAACATCGAGCACCTCGCCCGTACCGTCATGGTGCGGGGCGGCCAGGCGTACCCGGACACCCTCGTCGGCACCGACTCGCACACCACGATGGTCAACGGCCTCGGTGTGCTGGGCTGGGGCGTCGGCGGCATCGAGGCCGAGGCCGCGATGCTCGGCCAGCCGGTCTCCATGCTCATCCCGCGTGTCGTCGGCTTCAAGCTGACGGGTGAGCTGACCCCCGGCACCACCGCCACCGACCTCGTCCTCACGATCACCGAGATGCTGCGCAAGCACGGCGTCGTCGGCAAGTTCGTCGAGTTCTACGGCGAGGGCGTCGCCGCCACCTCGCTCGCCAACCGCGCCACCATCGGCAACATGTCGCCGGAGTTCGGCTCCACCGCCGCCATCTTCCCGATCGACGGCGAGACCCTGAACTACCTCAGGCTCACCGGCCGCAGCGAGCAGCAGGTCGCGCTCGTCGAGGCGTACGCCAAGGAGCAGGGCCTCTGGCTGGACCCGGCCGCCGAGCCCGACTTCTCCGAGAAGCTGGAGCTGGACCTCGCCACGGTCGTCCCCTCCATCGCCGGTCCGAAGCGCCCGCAGGACCGCATCGTCCTCGCCAACGCGGCCGAGCAGTTCAAGCTGGACGTACGCAACTACGTGGACGACGACGACGAGGCCGGCAAGGAGTCCTTCCCGGCCTCCGACGCGCCCGCCTCCATCAACGGCGTGCCGTCCCGGCCGACCCTGGTGACCGCCCCCGACGGATCGACGTACGAGATCGACCACGGCGCCGTGACCGTCGCCGCGATCACCTCCTGCACCAACACCTCGAACCCGTACGTCATGGTCGCCGCCGCGCTGGTGGCCAAGAAGGCGGTCGAGAAGGGCCTCACCCGCAAGCCGTGGGTGAAGACCACCCTCGCCCCGGGCTCCAAGGTCGTCACCGACTACTTCGACAAGGCGGGGCTCACCCCCTACCTCGACAAGGTCGGCTTCAACCTCGTCGGCTACGGCTGCACCACCTGCATCGGCAACTCCGGCCCGCTGCCGGAGGAGGTCTCCAAGGCCGTCAACGACCACGACCTCGCGGTCACCTCGGTGCTCTCCGGCAACCGCAACTTCGAGGGCCGGATCAACCCCGACGTCAAGATGAACTACCTGGCGTCCCCGCCGCTGGTCGTCGCCTACGCCCTCGCGGGCTCCATGAAGGTCGACATCACGCGCGACGCGCTCGGCATCGACCAGGACGGCAAGCCGGTCTACCTCCAGGACATCTGGCCCACCGGGGCCGAGGTCAACGACGTCGTCGCCAACGCCATCGGCGAGGACATGTTCAACAAGTCCTACCAGGACGTCTTCGCGGGCGACGCCCAGTGGCAGGCGCTGCCGATCCCCACCGGCAACACCTTCGAGTGGGACGCCGAGTCCACCTACGTCCGCAAGCCCCCGTACTTCGAGGGCATGCGGATGGAGACCACCCCCGTCACCGACATCGCCGGTGCCCGGGTGCTGGCCAAGCTGGGCGACTCGGTCACCACCGACCACATCTCCCCGGCCGGTGCCATCAAGGCCGACACCCCGGCGGGCCAGTACCTCACGGAGCACGGCGTCCAGCGCCGTGACTTCAACTCCTACGGCTCGCGCCGCGGCAACCACGAGGTGATGATCCGGGGCACGTTCGCCAACATCCGGCTGCGCAACCAGATCGCGCCGGGCACCGAGGGCGGCTTCACCCGCGACTTCACCCGGGCCGCCGAAGGGGCGCCGGTGTCGTTCATCTACGACGCCTCGCGCAACTACATCGACCAGGGCATCCCGCTGGTGATCCTCGCGGGCAAGGAGTACGGCTCCGGCTCGTCCCGCGACTGGGCCGCCAAGGGCACCGCGCTCCTCGGTGTGAAGGCCGTCGTCGCCGAGTCGTACGAGCGCATCCACCGCTCGAACCTCATCGGCATGGGTGTGCTGCCGCTCCAGTTCCCGGAGGGCGCGACCGCCGAGTCCCTCGGCCTGACCGGTGAGGAGACCTTCTCGATCTCCGGTGTGACCGAGCTGAACGAGGGCACCACCCCGCGCACGGTCAAGGTCACCACCGACACGGGTGTGGAGTTCGACGCGGTGGTCCGTATCGACACCCCCGGCGAGGCGGACTACTACCGCAACGGCGGCATCATGCAGTACGTACTTCGTCAACTTGTCGGTAGTTGACCTGATGTGAACGAGCGCTCCGTCCCTGCATCTCGCGCAGAGGGCGGGGCGCTCGCGCTCGACGGGGCGGAAGGTGCGCGGGCGACCATGAACCCACGCGATCTGTTCCTGGGGTGGAGCTGAGCATCCTACGACGACGAAGAACCCTGCACCTGTACCAGGTGCGGGGTTCTTCTGTTCCTGCGAGCGGGTGGCGAACGAGAGCCGTTCGGCGATGTGCTGCAGCTGCGTGTCGTCGCCGTCGCTCCGCGACGAAGCAGATGCCGCGGAAGCGGAGTTCGGGCGGCTTCGAGACCTCGGCTGAGGCTGGTTCTCCGTCGGACGCTGCCGGAGAATGGTGTCGTGGAACGGCGGATCGACTTCACGCGCGAGCGGCAGATGCTCTGTGGGCGCTGCGATCATCGGTGGTGCGTCGAACTGGACTGGATCGATCGGTGGGAGCAGGCGCAGGAGACCTGCCCCGGCTGCGGCATTACCTGCGAGCACGAGGACTCGCCTCGGGTGACGCTCGACTCCGGCGACCCAGCGCTCGACGACGACAGGGTCGCGCAGTTCTCCTGGTACCACACGAGCACGCAGCCGGACTGGCCGACGCGGGACTTCGACCCGGCAGCCGTCTTGACTCCCGAGACCCGCAGGATGGTGGGCGGAGAGCAGCGGGTTTCCGCGTGGGCCGCGCGCCAGCGGGCGAAGGCCCTTCACGTCGGAACGTTCGAGGCCGCTGTCCACAACGTGCTGCGTCGGATCCGTGACCAGGCCGACCAGCGTAGCCAGTTCTATCTGTATCGGGTCCGTCTGAAGCCATCCGTCGTGGTGCGGGAGGGGTGGCTCGTCGACCCCGGCAACTTCGTCGGCGAAGTCGTGCTCGACGAGGTCTGCCCGCCAGGCGTCGACGTTGCCCGCTACTTGAACTACCACGAGGATCCGGGAGGGCTCTCGCTCGTGCTGGGGAGGGACGCGATCGCTAGTGTTCAGCGGATCGCGGTTCCGCTCTCCGACACCTGGGATGGTGGCTGGGTGCGCGATGCCGTCGCGGCTCTCGAGGGCGTGAGCGGCGCCGTCGTCCCGGCAACTGGCAAGCTGGCCCGCTTCAAGCGGCCGTCATCGCCGCGAGCCGTCCTGGGCCGAGAGTTCGGTGCGTCCCTGGCTGGCAGACTGCCGGTCAACCTCCAGGACCAGTTCGTGTCGGCTGCAGAGTTCGCGGAGGGAGAGGAGCCAGAGCAGTGGGCGCGACGGACCAGCGGCCTGTTCGGTCTGATGGACGATCCGACTCGCGTGCTGGCTGCGCTCGACCGGCAAGATCCCCGGGAGGTCTGAGAACAGCCAGTCCGCTCCGTAGGGGCAGGAAGCCCGGAGTCGCTGTCGGTCTTTCAGGTTGGCGCCGTCCTGAGTCGGGAGAGCGTGAGCAGCTCAAACGCTGCGGAGCGCCATACTGACCGTGGAGGCGATGTCGGCTTGGGAAAGTCGTTTCCATCCGATTTCGCTATCCCGGTCGAGTGCCGCCGTGTCGAGACCGTCGAGGCCATCGTAGATTTCGCGAATCGCGGCGTGCTCCCCGGCGCGCACCGCTTCCAGGAGGCGCAACGTCTGCATCTTGAAAGCATGCACGTCACCCCCCGCCTGGAGACTGAGCTGCTCGACCGTCATGCGTGACGCGATGCTGACGAGAATGGATAGTACTGGTTCTGGTGGCCGCCGCAGGGCTCGCCGCCGCGTACTACGAGGCGTGGGCGAGCGCCCTGACAACCGCAGTAGCCCGCCGTCGGAGGCGGCGAGGAGGGTGGTGGAGAGGTCGCCGAGGGTCACGGTCATGGCGGGCCTCTTGGTGCTGCGGGCGAGGGTGGGACGGAATGCGCGTATGTGTGTGGTCAACTGCCTCCGGCGGGAGGAGTTGGTGAAGGTTGTAGGTCAGGGAGAGGGGCTTGGGACGGGGGCGTACGAGCATTTCGTCTCACGGCGACCCGCCCGCGGGGCCGCCGGGAGCACCGGGGGCCGTCCCAGCGGCCGGGGGAGCAGGCGCGGGTGGGGGTGGCATGGCGCGGCGCGGGCGTGGGACGCGCGGGAGGAGGCGGAGGGCGCGGCCCCGGGGGCGAAGGTGCGCCTCCACCGCGGCCATGTACCGCTCGCGGACATCCGCCAGCGCCCGCAGGTCGACGACCGACGTCGGGATCACCATCGCCGTGTCGTCCGCCGCTGGGGGCGAGAGCCACGCATCCTTCATGCTCCGCCCGGCCACCGTCCGCGTACGGGCGACGAGTTCGTCATACGCGGCGCCCACCTCCGGGGCCTCGAAGCGGACCCACGCCTCGTGCCAGGTCAGTCTGGCCTGGATCTCCCGCAGCTGCTCCGACAGGCGGACGCGCTCCTCGGCGGCGGCGTCCGCGCGGCGCCGCCGCACGGCGTACGCCATCTCCGCGTACTGGATGCTCACCTCGTACGCGCTCGCTAACAGTTCCTGCTTCCGCTCCCGCAGCTGGGCGCGGCGGCTGATCCGCGCCTGGACGCCGAGGATCAGGCCGGTCACGAGTGCGGCGAGAACGGCGGCGTAGGGGCCGAAGGCCTTGATCGCGTCAGCCAATGATTTGGTCCTGTTCGTCGAGGCCCGGCGAACCGTGGCCGTGGGGTGCTTCGAAGCCCGGCCAGATGCTGGTGGCGCGATAGGCAGACTCCCAGCGCAGATGGCGGACGATGATCGCGACGAGGAGCTGCCCGCCGTCACCGGGTGACCAGCGGCGCGAGGGCGCGTCCTTCGGGTACCAGAGGCACAGGGAACCGTCGGGGTTGCGGTGGGCGGGACAGTCGGGTCCGCGTGCGTGGACGCGGGGGACTGCCGGATCGTCGGGGGCGAAGACGATGCGGAGACTGTGCGAGGGCAGGATCCGCACGTGCGGGTAGACGTGGACGGTGAACCCGGACGCGAAGTCGGCGGGCCTGTCAACCTCGCGCACGTCGAGCCCCGTCGAGCGCATCCCGGTCAGCAGCTCGGCGCGGGCCATGGGACGGGCGAACCAAGGACGGCGCGCGGGACGCCGGTCACCGCTCAACGGCCGTCTCCTCCCGCCACGAGCGCGTCTTGGGGAGGAGCAGGCTCGCGCCCGCGAGACCGAGGCTGGCGGTGGTACTCAGGGGAATGGAGGCGGCGGAGAAGGCGCGCTCGCGTTCACGCATCGTCTTGGGGAAGAGGTGCTCCAGGACCTCCGCCACCGTGTCGATGTCGTCGGGGTCGGCGATGGCCCTCGCGAGCTTGTCGGCGGCGACCCGCAGCCGCCGCTCGGCGTCCGCGTCGGGGATCAGCGGCTTGAGGTCGGGCGAGACGGAGCGCGGATCCTTGGTCGGCTCTCCGCGCTGGAGGCGCAGGGCGGCCTCCAGCAGCACCGTGTGGACCGCGCCGACGAGGCCCATTCTCGGCTCGACGAACTCGTAGGCCCACACGGAGAGTTGGTGCGAGGAGAAGCCTGGCTTCGTGGCCTGAGCATTCCACGCCTTGAGGATGCGGATGGCGCGGCGCCGGGTGCGCCGCAGGGCGTCGGCGCCGGACGTCAGCAGCTTCACGTGGCCCTGGGGGTCGCTGGCACTCCAGGACTTCTTGGAGCCCGGGGCCCGCTCCAGGTCGGGGATCCACAGCCCGCGCCCCTCGCGGCGGCGCAGCGCTACGATGAGATCGACCGTGACATCCGTGCCGTTGACCGGAGCGCCGAAGTGAATCTTGAGGCCCCGCCGGGAGGTGCACACCCGCGCCTTGGGGTAGGACGGGGTGCGCTCCGGGTCGCGGAGCCTCGGACCGATGAACGCGACGAGTTCGTCGGTGACGGTGTGCGGGGCCTCCCCCTCGCCGTCAGGACCGAGCTCCGGGTGCCGGACACGGTCCAGGATGATCCCGCCGTCCCCGTCGCTGACCGCTCCGGCGTGCGGCTGAATGTGGGTGCCCACGGGGATCGAACCCGAGCTGTACGACGTACGGCCCTCGGGGTGCTGCTCGGCCAACGTGCGGGCCAGCGCGAGACGTTCGCGCGTCGCCGTGAGGACGTCGGGATCTACGTTGATCAGGGTGAGCAGGTCGTCGAACTGCTTGTGCAGATGTGCCATGACCGTTCCTTGCGGGTGGAGAGGAGTGAGGTGCGTGGACAGACCGCCGGCACGGGTGTGTGCCGTGTTCCGAGTCTGACGCACACCACTGACAACGCCCTCGCGCTCAGCGGGGGTCATAACCCGGCGCGGCCCGGTCGACGAGACGGTCACCGAGATCACGGGACGGCGCCGCCCGCCAGGTCTCACGACTCCCCGGAGTCATCGGGTTCTTCCTTGCCTTGGGCCAGGATCCGGCCTCCGACGAAGACCACACCCAGAGCGAGCGCGGAACCGACACCGACCATGGTCTTCCTCAGCAGACCGTCCACGTGGCGTTTGTGCTCGGTGTCCTTCTGAGAAGCAAGTCTTGCCGTTTCCTGGATGAGTTCGAGGAGGTGCTTCCTCTGCTCCCAGGTCAGGTCGTCCCTGCGGAGTTCCCGCTCGAAGATCTCCCGGTTCTCCCGGAGGGCCTGGTAGACCTGATCCAGGCTGTGCCTGCCGTCCGCGAGGGTGGCCTCGTGGGCCTTCTCGATGGCGCCGAAGGCGTCCGTGGCGAACTTCCTGAACTCGGGGAACTGTTCGACGATCTTCATGGCCACTTCGGTGTCCATGTCAGGCATCATGGCCGCGAACCTGACCATCTTCTCCTTGGAGAGGTGCCTCCAGGTGTCGATCCCGAGCGCGCGCATGATCTCGGCTTCGTTCTTGTACTTCATGCCGTGGAGCCTCCATTGCTCTCCTTCGCAGCGCGCTCTTCCGCGCTGCGGGCCCGGTAGTCGATCCCCT
Source organism: Streptomyces sp. NPDC004609 (assembly GCF_042873655.1). Classification (NCBI taxonomy): domain Bacteria; kingdom Bacillati; phylum Actinomycetota; class Actinomycetes; order Kitasatosporales; family Streptomycetaceae; genus Streptomyces; species Streptomyces sp. NPDC004609. The sequence goes on from NZ_JBIALS010000007.1 coordinate 21,098, forward strand.
GGATGTGCACCAGCGCTGCCCACGGACGAGACCCGCGACCTGCTTTATGCACGGCTGGTAGGCGGCTCTGTAAATCCGCTCCCCATCTCGACGATCGACCGGCTGTGCGTTCGGGTCTGATCCAAGCATCGAGGAAGGCTGAGATCTGACATCGGACCGCATCCGGAGGTCGAGTCTGGCGCACGCACTCCGCGGTTTCCACTGGACTTCCGAATACGTTCCGAATACTATGGATCCATGACCACCGCAGCAGACCTCCCCGTGGCGACTCGGCGCTCCTCGGACCTGAGCAAGCACTCCGCCGAGGTCTTCGCCGAGGCCGAGGATCACCCCGTGACGGTGACCCGGCGCGACGGCGAGGCTCTGGTCCTGATGTCGCAGCGCGAGGCCGAGGGTCGTGCCCGCTTGCTGAACTTTGCCGCGCAGCTCATCACCGTCACCCTCGACGACCGCGGCTCGCTCGCCGAGCGGATGTCCAAGGCATTCCCTTGGATGCTCGCGCTGTCGCCAGCCGACCGGGAGTCCTGCGCGCAGGACCTCGTCGATGCGGCGCGCGCGTCGTTCTCCACCAGCCAGCCGCGCCTCGCGATCGGAGAGCTGACCTCCTGGAAGGAGACGGCCACCGCCGTCGCGGCCGGGCTCAGCAGCGGCAGCGCCGGTCTGGAGTGGCTCGACGACGATGAGACCGTGGAGCGTCCGTAGCCGTGGCGGCCGCCAGGAAGGGCGAGCTGGTTCCTCGCCCTCCGAAGAAGATCGAGTACGAGATCCGCTTCGCCACAGCCGACGCGCAGAAGGGATGGCGCGACCTCGTCGCGACGATCCGCAACCCCATGACGGAGACCTGGGACTTCCTCACGCGGACGCCACTGTCCACGACGCCGACGAACTATCGGCTCAAGGGCGAGCTCGGCGTCATCGAGCGTGGCGGCGCGACCCATGAGCGGTGGCAGCACAAACCGACTGCGAAGGGCACCGCGCGCATCTGGTTCTACGTCCACGAGCGCACGGTCTTCCTTGAGCAGGTGCACACGAGCCACCCGAACGAGACGAAGTAGGCGGGCGTCGCAGCGTCGCACATCGTCGGTGAGCGCGCATCCGGCGATCACCAGCATCGCCGGTGCCACCCCGGTAGTAGTCCGTCTCGGTCGCGATCAGGGAGAACCAGACCGGCGGGCTCACGCTGCGGCGCTGGGTGAGCGTGAACGCGAGAAGAGCGTGACCGCACCCTGTTCCGCCGGTGTCGAGTACCGCTCCTGCGGCCCTCCAGCTGGCCGGTGTGGCGCTCCGCGTGCATGACGTGTACTGGTCTGAGAGCCTGCCTGGCGCAGGATGGCGACGATCAGGTCGACTTGCGCCTATGACAGAGGAGGCGCGCCCTCGGCCTTGGCGGCTCCCGCCTTCCGGAGATCCTCGAGTACGACCGCAGAGGCCGGGTGGCGCGGCCATCGTGTTCGCGAGGCGCTCTGATTGTGGGCGTGTTATACGCTCACGGTCGTGCGTGCCGAGTGTCGGACTGACCGTGGTACATCGCCGCTGTTCTCGGCTGCTGCAGCTGATGAACCCGACAGTTGCCTCCTTCCGGCCAGGTCCATCTGCCACGGGTGCGTCGGTGCCTCACGCTGCCACCGGCGGTACTTGCGTGGATGCTGCTGTTCCTGGGCGCGGACCACGCCGTTGCGGGACAGCACCCGGTGGACCGTTGCCCGCGACGGCGCCGACTCCAGCCCACGGCCGGACAGCTCGTGGGAGATCCGGCGGGCACCCCACCGGGGATGCAGGCGGCGCAGCTCGCAGATCTTGGCCTCAACCTCGGCGGACAGGCGCGTGGGACTGCTCCGCGGCCGACGGGAGCGATCCAGCAGACCGGGCATGCCCTCCTGCTCGAACCGCCGCCGCCAGCTGTGCAGGGTCTGGCGCGAGGTGCCGTACCGGGCCGCGACCTCACCGATCGCAGACCCGCCGAGCACATCGCGGACAGCCCGGTAGCGATACTAGGCCAACTGCTGTATATCCACGACTCCGACGGAAGCACACCCCTGCCGCACCGGCAGTTGGGGGATAGCGGACGTTCAGCCGAACGTGTCAACCATGTCCAGAGCACAAACGGTCAAGCATCTCCTGAGACCTCACACCGACAACAATCGCCAATGAAGCACGTTGACTCGCCGTGCCGCGCGTGTCGAGGTGCTGCGTTAGCGGTAGGAAAACTCGGCCAGATGCGCTCTCCACGCCCGGAAACCATGGTCATTGTGGCGATCTGATGCGAGGATCATTGGCCAGAACGCCATCGTCCTCGAAATCCTGCAGAACTACCGTGTAACGGGAGCATGTCTCAGTACGTCCTGCGGAACCTGATCCGCGGCTGACGGCCGGCGCGACGATGGGCCGCACCCCCCGGGGTGCGGCCCATCGTCGTACGTGCTGCGGGATCGGCCCGGCCCCGGCCCGGGTCGCCCCGCCGGTACGGCCCCCAGGAGCCCGGTCCCGCGGCCGTGAGCACCCGGGTCCGCCCACCCGTCCGGAGCTTCGGCTCACGGCCGGCGGCGAACGCCCGCGCGTGCCGCCCGCATCCGGCGCCGAAGCGCGCGTCCGCCTCGGCGGTGGGGGAGCCGGGGGGCCTCGGTCCGCCGGGGAGCGCCGCATGCCGCCGGGCGGTGGCGGGGGCCGATCGCCGCCGGAGAACCGCATGTCCGCTAATCGGGTGAGATCGGCGCCGTTGTTCCGGTGATCTCCAGCCGGTGGTGCGCATATGCCATGACCGGTGAGGGATCGCCGATGTCATCGGTTTTCGGCTGAAAACGCGCCGTCGAGCTCTCGCCTTCCCGGGTCTCGGGACATTCCGGTCCCTGCCCGTCGGCGGAGCCCCTTCCGTGGCCGTCCCCCGGGGCGCGGGAAACGAAGTCGTTCGTCGGCGTCCTGGCATATGCGGCCACCTTGACGGGCGCATCGGGGTCGAACTCCGGCCAGGACTCGGGGTCGAACTCCGGCCATTTTGTTCTTGGCTGAAGATCGGCCACATACTCCGTGGCCTCATCCGCCGCAGTGTTTTCGCCACTGGCGCGTACTTCTATGGCCTTGTCGGTGGCATTGCCCGAAATTCCGAGGGTGAAGTCGCTCTTGGCACCGGATGGCCGCTTCTTTCCGTCCGCTCCGACTTCCCCGGTATTGCGCCGGTCCGGCGGGCGTTCGCGGGAATCGGGCGCGGAGCTGGACTTGTGTTCGGAGGCGGGAGAAGTGCCGAGGTCACGGGCTGGTCGACGGCGGCCGGCGGACCCGTCGGCCGCCAGGGCGCAGGTGGCTGCCACCGGGGCTGCCGTACAGAAGGGCGGGGGAGGTGCCGGTGGTGGCGCGGTGGACGGGGTCGGGGGCGGGGGATCCGGGTTCGGCCGACACGGGCCTGCCTTCCAGGAAAACTAGGCTCAGACAACGTTGTCATCCCGTTGGGAAAGTTCTATTAGGGGGTCGAGAGGTATGCGGTGTCAAGGGTGTTGACGTGGCGTCACTGCTGGAATCGGCCATTCCGCCAAGAATGATCAAGATATGGCTCTCCGGGCGCCGTCCCCAGGTATCCGGGAGGTCTCAACTCGGGAAAGACTGCCGTCGAACATTGCTTTCGATCTTGCTCCGCCGAAGGGAAGTGGACTATACCTGTCGGCGTCCGGGCTGCTGTTGCACATGCTGCTCGGGCCAGGGGGAATGGAGAAGCGGGCAGCCGTGCGCGTAACGTCTGCTGCTCTCGAACCGTTTCCGCTGTCGAACGGTGCACAACCCAAGCTTCATGATTTCGCGCGGGAGAGCCGCGGGAGAGCACAGCAATCGACCGCGGTGGCGGGGCCCTTCGCCTGAAGGCGAGACGGACGGGCGACTTGTTCACCGCCTGAGTCCTGAATGAAGGCGAGGACTTGAGCATGGGATCCACCTCCTCCCACAACAATGAGGGCCTTGGCCGCCGTGATCTGATCAAGCGCTCCGCGGCGCTCGGCCTGCTGACGGTTCCGACGATGAGCTTCCTGTCGGCCTGCGCGAGCGGCGACAGCTCGGACAACGACTCGGTCGACAAGGGAAAGAAGACCGCGAAGAACCCGCTCGGGGTCAATGAGTCCGCCCCGCTCGACTTCGTACTCTTCGACGGGGGCTTCGGCCAGCAGTACGCCAAGGACGCGGTCAAGGTCTACGAGACCAACTACCCCAAGGCCACGGTCAAGTTCCACGCGACCCAGCTCATCCAGAGCGAGCTCCAGCCGCGGTTCAACGGGGGCAACCCGCCGGACCTGATCGACAACTCCGGCAAAGAGCAGATGGACATGGGTGTCCTCGTGGGCAAGAAGCAGCTCACCGACCTGACACCGCTGCTGGACGCCGCCTCCGCCGACGACCCGAACAAGAAGGTCCGTGACACGCTCCGCCCGGGCATCGTGGAGATGGGCCAGTTCGACGGCGCCCCCGTATGGATCCTCTACTACGCCTACACCGTCTACGGCACCTGGTACTCGCAGAAGCTGCTCGACTCGCTCGACGCGAAGTACCCGGAGACCTGGGACGAGATGCTGGCGGTCTGCGCGAAGGCCAAGAAGAAGGGCATCGCGGGCTGGACCTACGCGGGCGTCCACCCGTACTACATCCCCTTCTCGCTCTATCCGATGATCGGCAAGGTCGGCGGTCCCGAGGTCCTCGACGCGATCGACAACCTGGAGCCCAACGCCTGGAAGCACCCGGCGGTCAAGACCTGTCTTGAGGCCTACTACGAGCTGTTCAAGAAGGGGTACATCCTCAAGGGCACTCCCGGTCTCGACCACATCCAGTCGCAGACCCAGTGGACCCAGGGCAAGGCGCTCTTTCTCCCGAACGGCTCCTGGGTGGAGAACGAGGCGGCGAAGACGATGCCGAAGGACTTCAACCTGGCCGTCTCCGCGCCCACCGGCATCGACAGCGGGGACAAGATGCCGTTCGGCACCATCTGGGCCTCCGGCGGCGAGCCGTTCATCGTCCCGGCCAAGGCGAAGAACAAGGAAGGCGGGATGGAGCAGCTGCGCATCATGCTCAGCGAGGCCTCCTCCAAGAACTTCACCCAGTCGGTGAAGTCCCTGACGGCGTTCAACGGCGGCACCGACGGCATCGAGCTGACCCCGGGCCTGAAGTCCGCGGTCGCCGCCCTGGAGAAGGCCGGCACCAATGTGCTCAATCCGCGTATGCAGGACTGGTACGTGGCGCTCCAGAAGGAGAAGATCGGCGTCGCCGGTCTGGGCGAGATGATGGCCGGCCGCATCACCCCGGCCGAGGCCATCAAGAGGATCCAGGGCTACGCCGACGAGGCCGCCAAGGACGACTCGGTCAAGAAGTACAAGCACCAGTGATCCTCGGCCGGGGCCCCGTCCGCCGACCGGGAGCGGGGCCCCGGCTCTCCACACGGCACCGGCGGTGCTGCCCGCAGGAAGATCGGGGTCGTTAGGAATGCAACACGGCAAGTACCGTTTCATCATGGGGTTCTTGGTGGTGCCCCTGGCGCTCTACGCGCTGTTCGTCATCTGGCCGTTCATCCAGTCCATCTACTACTCCTTCACGGACTGGAGCGGGCTGAGCCCGGAGTTCTCGATGGTCGGGTTCGACAACTACACCAAAATGCTGGACGACGACGTCTTCTGGAAGTCGGTCCAGCACAGCCTGACCTTCGCGGTGGTGCTGCCGGTGCTGACGGTCGGGATCGCCCTGTTCTTCGCGTTCATGCTCAACGTCGGCGGCAGACGCCGCAGGGGCGCCGCGATCGCCGGGGTGCGCGGCTCGTCCTTCTACAAGATCGTGTACTTCTTCCCCCAGGTGCTGTCGATCGCGATCGTGGCGCTGCTGTTCAAGTTCGCGTACAACCCCGCCGACGGCGCCATCAACTCCGCGCTGAAGGCGGTCGGGCTGGACAGCGTCCAGCCGGACTGGCTCGGGGACCCCGATCTCGCGCTGATGTGTGTGATGGCCGTGCTGGTCTGGTCGACGGTCGGCTTCTTCGTCGTGCTCTTCTCCGCGGGCATGGCCTCGATCCCCCGGGACTTCTACGAGGCCGCGCTGCTGGACGGCGCCAACCGCTTCACGACCTTCTTCAAGATCACCCTGCCGCTGCTCTGGGACACCGTGCAGTCCGGGTGGATCTACATGGGCATTCTCGCGCTGGGCGCCGAGTCCTTCGCGGTCGTACAGATCATGACGGTGGGGCCGAACGGCGGTGGTCCCGACTACTCCACCATCGTCATGCCGCTGTACGTGTATCAGAAGGCGTTCCGGGACGGCCAGGCCGCCTACGCGACCACGATCGGCGTCGCCCTGCTCATCGTCACGCTGCTCTTCGCGGCTGTGGTGATGCGGCTCGGCCGTCGCGAGCGGCTGGAGTACTGATGAAGACGACTGACACCGCACACACCGACGTCGAAGGAGACGGCGGCCATGTGATGAAGACGGCGGCTCACGAGCCGGGTGAGCCCACCGGGCAGAAGACCGGGGGCTCGGTCCTCAACGTCTTCTCCCACGGCGTCCTCATCATCTGGGCGATCATGGTCGTGCTGCCGCTCCTGTGGGCGGTCATGACCTCCTTCAAGACGGACCGGGCGATCTTCTCGTCGCCCTGGGCGCTGCCCGACAAGCTGCACTTCGAGAACTGGTCGCGCGCCTGGAGCGAGGCGCACATGAGCGACTACTTCCTGAACACCGTCCTGGTGGTCGGCGGCTCGCTCATCGGCACCCTGCTGTTCGGGTCGATGGCGGCCTATGTGCTCGCGCGCTTCGACTTCCCCGGGAACCGCTTCATCTACTTCCTCTTCATCGGAGGGATGAGCTTCCCCGTCATCCTGGCGCTGGTGCCGCTGTTCTACGTGCTGCAGAACATGGCCCTGCTGAACACGCTGCACGGTCTGATCCTGGTGTACATCGCGTACTCGCTGCCGTTCACCGTCTTCTTCCTCACGGCCTTCTTCCGTACGCTGCCGACCTCGGTGGCCGAGGCCGCGTTCATGGACGGGGCCTCGCACACCCGGACGTTCTTCCAGGTCATGCTGCCGATGGCCAAGCCGGGGCTGATCAGCGTGGGCATCTTCAACTTCCTGGGGCAGTGGAATCAGTATCTGCTGCCCACCGTGCTCAACACGGAGCCGGAGAAGAAGGTGCTCTCGCAGGGCCTGGTGCAGCTGGCGGTGAGCCAGGGGTACAAGGGGGACTGGTCCGGCCTCTTCGCCGGTCTGGTGATGGCGATGCTGCCGGTGCTGGCGGCGTACATCATCTTCCAGCGGCAGGTGGTGGCGGGACTGACGGCAGGCGCGCTCAAGTAGCGGGGCCGACAGCCGGCGCCGGGCGGTCGGCGCCCCGCGCGCCGGGCCGCGCACCCGGGGCCGCCCTTGGACGAACGCCCTCCGGTGGATCACTCCACCGGGGGGCGTTCGGCGTGCCCGGGACCCCTGCTCCCACCCCCTTCTCGGTCAAGGTCTTGACGTGATAACCCCTGGACAGCGAGGTTGGAGTTCACAAGTTGGAGGAATGCCGGAGATCCAACGAGGATTTCCGGCCGGAGGACGGCCGTCGTGCCGCCCTCCGGGAGCAGGAGTGGATCAGCCATGGAGACTCCGGGATCGCAGACATCGCTGCACCGGGCCAATCTGGAACGGGTCGTCCGGGCCGTTCGTACGGCGGGCTCGCTGACGCAGGCGGAGATCGCGCGGAGTACGGGCCTGTCGGCGGCCACGGTCTCCAATATCGTCCGGGAGCTGAAGGAGAGCGGAACGGTCGAGGTCACCCCCACCTCCGCGGGCGGCCGACGGGCGCGCAGCGTGTCGCTCAGCGGGGACGCGGGCGTGGTCGTCGGCGTCGACTTCGGCCACACGCATCTGCGGGTGGCGGTCGGCGATCTCGCCCACCGGGTGCTGGCCGAGGAGTCCGAGCCGCTCGATGTGGACGCCTCGGCCGCGGACGGCTTCGACCGGGCGGAGCACCTGGTCACCCGGCTGATCGAGGCGACCGGGACCGGCCGGGACAAGGTGATCGGCGTCGGCCTCGGGGTGCCGGGACCCGTCGACGGGGAGGCCGGCACCCTCGGATCCCCCTCGATACTGCCGGGCTGGACCGGGGTCAACCCCGGCAAGGAGCTGTCCGGGCGGCTCGGTGTCCCCGTCCACGTCGACAACGACGCCAATCTCGGCGCACTCGGGGAGCTCGTCTGGGGCGGCGGCCGGGGGGTGCGCGACCTCGCGTACATCAAGGTCGCGAGCGGTGTCGGGGCCGGGCTGGTGATGGGCGGCCGGATCTACCGGGGGCCCGGCGGCACGGCCGGGGAGATCGGGCACATCACCCTGGACGAGTCGGGTCCGGTCTGCCGCTGCGGCAACCGCGGCTGCCTGGAGACGTTCGCCGCCGCCCGGTACGTCCTGCCGCTGCTGTACTCCTCGCACGGGCCCGGCATCACGATGGAGCGCGTGGTCGCGCTCGCCCGCGACGGTGACCCCGGCTGCCGCCGGGTCGTCGCCGATGTGGGCCGCCACATCGGCAGCGCCGTGGCCAGCCTGTGCAATCTGCTCAACCCGAGCCGGGTCGTCCTCGGCGGAACCCTCGCCGACGCCGGTGAGCTGGTCCTCGGCCCCATCCGCGAGTCCGTGGCCCGGTACGCGATCCCCAGCGCCGCCGCACATCTGGTGGTGGTGCCCGGCGCGCTCGGCGGACGGGCCGGGGTCCTGGGCGCGCTGGCCCTGGCGCTGAGCGAGACGGGTGATTCCACCCTGCTCGGATATGAGCCACCCAGCGGGGCCAAAGCCTTCACTTAGAGAACACATGGCACCGTTGTCATCTCGTTAAGGATTTACTCCTTGACGCTGACAGCGGGGCCGAGTTGACTGCCTGCCACCTCGGCCGCACCGGCGCGGCCCCGTCAGGGAGGTTTGCCCAGATGAACGCACATCTGCGTCGTGCCGCGGCCACCACCGCGGTCACCGCGATGGCCGCCATGCTCACCGCCTGCGGCAGTGCGAAGGAGTCCGGCGACAAGGCGAAGCAGTCGGGCGGCGCGAAGGGGGACGACATCACGGTCGGACTGCTGCTGCCGGAGAACCAGACGGCACGGTACGAGAAGTTCGACAAGCCGCTCATCGAGAAGAAGATCAGTGAACTGACCGACGGCAAGGGCCGGATCGTCTACGCCAACGCCAAGCAGGACGCGACGCTCCAGACCCAGCAGGTCGACACGATGATCACCAACAAGGTCGATGTGCTGATCCTGGACGCGGTCGACTCCAAGGCGATCGCGGGCGCGGTGAAGAAGGCCAAGGGCGCCGGTATCCCGGTCGTCGCGTTCGATCGGCTGGCCGAGGGGCCGATCGACGCGTACACCTCCTTCGACAACGAGGAGGTGGGCCGGGTCCAGGGCAAGGCGCTGCTGACGGCGCTCGGTCCGAAGGCCGAGGACGGCCAGATCGTGATGATGAACGGCTCGGTCACCGACCCGAACGCCGCGCTGTTCAAGAAGGGCGCCCACTCCGAACTGGACGGCAAGGTGGACATCGGCAAGGAGTACGACACCAAGGAGTGGAAGCCGGAGAACGCCAACGCCAATATGGAGGCGGCGATCTCGGCGCTCGGCAAGGACCGGATCATCGGGGTCTACTCCGCCAACGACGGTATGGCGGGCGGCATCATCACCGCCCTGAAGGCCGCCGGCTTCGCCGCGCTGCCGCCCGTCACCGGACAGGACGCCGAACTCGCCGCCGTACAGCGCATCATCGCCGGTGAGCAGTTCGCCAGCGTCTACAAGCCGTACGCGGGTGAGGCGGACGCCGCCGCCGAGATGGCGGTCGCGCTCGCCCAGGGCGGGAAGCTCGGCAGCGTCGCCCGGGACACCGTGGACAGCCCCACCACCAAGGGCGTGCCGTCGGTCCTCGTCCCGGTCGTCTCCCTGACGAAGGACAACATCAAGGACACCGTCCTCAAGGACGGCATCTACACCGTCGCCGAGATCTGCACCCCGAAGTACGAGGCGGCCTGCGACAAGCTCGGCCTCCGTTAGCGGCTGATCACACCCCCGATCCGCACCCCCCTGCCCCCACTGGACGACCCCGAGACCCCGCGCGGTCGAGCCGCCTCCAGAGCCACATCCGCCCCGGGATTCCCGTACCGCACAAGGCCGCACCCTCCGACCGCACGCCCCCGGCCCCGGGGGCTGCCCCCAGCTCGTCCGGCGCCCCCCGGCCCAACCACCCCGCTGCCGGCGGGGTGCCGGACGACCCGCTTGTCTCTCTTGCCCTGCTGCTCAGCATCCGCGCCCCACCCCGGCGCGGCGCCCCCGCCGGTCAGGCGGCGAAGGAGATGGTTCATGTGTCCGCTGCGCCCGTGCTGGCGTTGCGAGGGGTCTCCAAACGCTTCGGTGCCGTCCAGGCGCTCACCGATGTCGAGATGGAGGTCCGCTCGGGCGAGGTGGTCGCCCTCGTGGGCGACAACGGCGCCGGAAAGTCCACCCTGGTCAAGACGATCGCCGGAGTGCACCCCGTCGACGGCGGTGTCATCGAGTGGGACGGTGCCGCGGTGTCGATCACCCGGCCCCACGACGCCCGGGCGCTGGGCATCGCGACCGTCTACCAGGACCTCGCGCTCTGCGACAACATCGACGTCGTCGGAAACCTCTACCTCGGCCGGGAGATCCGCAGACACGGCATCCTCGACGAGATCGAGATGGAGCGCCGCGCCCGCGAACTCCTCGACACCCTCGCGATTCGTATCCCCAGCGTCCGTATCCCGATCGCCTCGCTCTCCGGCGGCCAGCGCCAGACCGTCGCCATCGCCCGCTCCATGCTGGGCGAGCCCCGGCTCGTCATCCTGGACGAGCCCACGGCCGCCCTCGGCGTCGAGCAGACCGCCCAGGTCCTCGACCTCGTCGAGCGGCTGCGCGAGCGCGGCCACGCCGTCATTCTCATCAGCCACAACATGGCCGACGTCAAGGCGGTCGCCGACCGGGTGGCCGTCCTGCGCCTCGGCCGCAACAACGGCGTCTTCGACGTCCGTTCCACCTCGCAGGAGGACATCATCTCCGCCATCACCGGCGCCACGGACAACGCCGTGACCCGCCGGGCGGCGCGCGACGCGGAGGGGCTGTAGATGAACCTCGACAAAACCCCCGAGGGCGCCTCCGGGGCCGACCGCGCACCCGTCGTCAACACGGAGGCGGCCACGGCCGCCGTGACCGCGGTCGACCCCCGGCTCCTGGTGCGCGAAGAGGGCTTCGCCGGCTATCTCTCTGAGTTCCAGCGGAAGCTGAGCGCGGGTGACCTCGGCTCCCTCCCGGTCGTCATCGGCCTGATCCTCATCGGAGCGGTCTTCCAGACCCTCAACTCCCACTTCCTGTCCGCCGAGAACCTCAGCAACATCGCCGTCACCATGGTCGCCACCGGAATGATGGCCGTCGGCATCATCTTCGTCCTCCTCCTCGGCGAAATCGATCTGTCCGTCGGCTCGGTCAGCGGTGTCTCCGGGGCGATCGTCGCCGTGCTGACCGTGACCCACGGCATGAACGAATGGCTCGCCGTCGCCGTCGCCCTGGTGAGCGGCGCGGCCATCGGGGCGCTGCACGGCTTCTTCTTCGCCCGGCTCGGCGCCCCCGCTTTTGCCGTCACCCTCGCCGGACTGCTGTTCTGGCTCGGCTTCATGCTCCAACTCCTCGGCGAGAACGGCACGATCAACATCGACAGCGAGGGTGTCGTCGGCAGGCTGACCACGTACTACTTCACCGATGTGGCCGCCGCCTACGGACTCGCCGCCGTCGCCGTCGCCGTGTTCCTCTGCTCCGGCCTCCTCGACAGCCGCCGCCGCGCCGCCGCAGGCATCCCCTCCCGCCCGCCGGCCGACATCGTGCTGCGCACGGCGCTGCTCGCCGTGATCGCGTTCGCGGCGGCCTTCGTGTTCAACCAGTACAAGGGACTGCCGCTGGCCCTCGTGCTCTTCCTGGCGGTGCTGGTGACGACGGACTTCGTGCTGCGCCGCACCGCCTACGGCCGCATGATCATCGCTCTCGGCGGCAGCGTGGAGGCGTCCCGGCGGGCCGGTATCAATGTCACGGCGGTACGGATCTCGGTCTTCGCCGTCGCCGGCACCTTCGCCGCGATCGGCGGACTGTTCTGGGCGTCCAAGATCGCCGCCGCCAATCAGAGCGCCGGCGCGGGCGACCTCCTGATGAACGTGATCGCCGCGGCCGTCATCGGCGGCACCAGCCTCTTCGGCGGACGCGGCCGGACCTGGAACGCGCTGCTCGGTGTGATGGTCATCGTGTCCATCCAGTACGGTCTGGCGCTGGAGGGCATCGCCACCCCGATCCAGTACATGATCACCGGCGGTGTGCTGCTGGCCACCGTGGTGATCGACTCGGTCACCCGCAGGACCCAGAGGACGGCGGGCCGCGCCTGATCCCGGCCACCGGTGACACCCGTCACCTCATCGCCCGGTCCCGGGGCAGGGGCCGGGCGTCGCGGTGTACGGACCCGGGGTCGCGGTGTACGGACCGCGGGAGCGAACGGCGTACGGACCGGGCCCGAACGGTGGCCGCTGTGTCCGGGATCACGGGCGTCGCGCGTCCCGGAGCCCCGGCGGGCCGGGCATTGTCGCGTATCCGTCCCGGGACGGCCACCGGTATGACGCAGAACGCACCGCCCGATGACCAAGGGCAGCGGGGGAACATTAGACTCGGTCGAATCGCCACGCTCGACCGCAACGCTCACCAGCTCAATACGCAAGGAGGCACGGGTGGCACTGCTTACCCGTATCAGGGGACCGCGCGATCTGGACCGGCTCAGCCCGGAGGAGCTGGATCAGCTGGCCGAAGAGATCCGGACCTTCCTCGTGGACGCCGTCTCCAAGACCGGCGGCCACCTCGGTCCCAACCTCGGTGTGGTCGAGCTGACCATCGCCCTCCACCGGGTCTTCGACTCCCCGAAGGACAAGGTCCTGTGGGACACGGGCCACCAGAGCTATGTGCACAAGCTGCTCACCGGCCGCCAGGACTTCTCCCGGCTGAAGATGAAGGGCGGCCTCTCCGGCTACCCGGCGCGCGCCGAGTCCGAGCACGACGTCATCGAGAACTCCCACGCCTCCACCGTCCTCGGCTGGGCCGACGGCATCGCCAAGGCGAACGAGGTCCTGAAGAAGGACGACCACGTCGTCGCGGTCATCGGCGACGGCGCGCTCACGGGCGGTATGGCCTGGGAGGCGCTGAACAACATCGCCGCCGCCAAGGACCGCCCGCTGGTGATCGTCGTCAACGACAACGAGCGCTCCTACGCCCCGACCATCGGCGGTCTCGCCAACCACCTCGCCACCCTGCGCACCACCGACGGCTACGAGCGCTTCCTGGCCCGCGGCAAGGACATCCTCGGCCGCACCCCCGTCGTCGGAAAGCCGCTGTACGAAACCCTCCACGGCGCGAAGAAGGGCCTCAAGGACTTCATCGCCCCCCAGGGCATGTTCGAGGATCTCGGCCTCAAGTACGTCGGACCGATCGACGGCCATGACATCGAGGCGCTGGAGTCGGCGCTGGCCCGTGCCAAGCGCTTCGGCGGGCCCGTGATCGTCCACTGCCTCACCGAGAAGGGCCGCGGCTATCAGCCCGCCCTCCAGGACGAGGCCGACCGCTTCCACGCCGTCGGCAAGATCCACCCCGACACCGGGCTGCCGATCGCCAGCTCCGGCCTCGACTGGACCTCCGTGTTCGGCGAGGAGATGGTCAAGCTCGGCCGGGAGCGCGAAAACATCGTCGCGATCACCGCCGCCATGCTCCAGCCCGTCGGACTGGACAGGTTCGCCAAGGCGTTCCCCGACCGGGTCTACGACGTCGGCATCGCCGAGCAGCACGGCGCGGTCTCCGCCGCCGGTCTCGCCACCGCCGGAGTGCACCCCGTCTTCGCGGTGTACGCCACCTTCCTCAACCGCGCCTTCGACCAGGTGCTCATGGACGTCGCCCTGCACGGGTGCGGAGTGACCTTCGTCCTGGACCGCGCGGGCATCACCGGCACCGACGGCGCCTCCCACAACGGCATGTGGGACCTGTCGATCCTCCAGGTCGTCCCGGGCATCCGGATCGCCGCGCCGCGCGACGCCGACCAGGTCCGCGCCCAGCTGCGCGAGGCCGTCGCCGTCGACGACGCCCCCACCGTGGTCCGCTTCTCCAAGGGCGCGGTCGGCCCGGCGGTCAAGGCCGTCGGCCGTATCGGCGGGATGGATGTGCTGCGGCCCGCGGAGGCCGCGCAGCCCGATGTGCTCCTCGTCTCCGTCGGCGCGCTCGCCCCGATGTGCCTGGAGATCGCCGATCTCCTCGACAAGCAGGGCATCTCCACCACCGTCGTCGACCCCCGCTGGGTCAAGCCGGTGGACGAGGCGCTCGCGCCGCTGGCCGAGCGCCACCGCGTGGTCGTCACCGTCGAGGACAACAGCAGGGTCGGAGGCGTCGGCTCCGCCGTCTCGCAGGCGCTGCGGGACGCCGGCGTCGATGTGCCGCTGCGAGACTTCGGCATTCCGCCGCGCTTCCTCGACCATGCCTCCCGCAAGGAGGTCCTGGCCGAGATCGGTCTGACGGCGCCGGACATCGCGCGCCAGGTGACGGGTCTGGTCGCCCGGCTCGACGGCCGTTTCGGGAGCACCGCGGCCGAGGCGGTGGAACCCGCACGCGACTGACGCTCTTCCCCGCGCGGCGGGAAGGCGGGCCGGGACTCCCCGGGTGAACAACGGGGAGTCCTTGCCGAAGCCACGGTGAACACGAGTGAAGCGGGCCGGTGAGGGCACCCTGGACGGGTGGTCCTACCGGCCCATTCGCGTGAACTCCACCCGTATGGGGGCCTCCGGGCCGTTGGCCGTCCCGATCATGTCGGGGACGACAAGCGTGGAGGTGCACGGTGAGCACTCAGTCAGATCCCGCCGACCGGGCGGGAGCCTTCCGGACGAAGACCATCGAGCAGTCCATCCGCGACACGGAAGAACCGGAGCACGCACTCAAGAAGTCCCTCTCCGGGCTGGATCTCACCGTTTTCGGTGTCGGTGTCATCATCGGCACCGGCATCTTCGTCCTCACCGGGGCCGTCGCCAAGGAGAACGCGGGCCCCGCGACCGCACTCGCCTTTGTCGTCGCCGGTGTGGTCTGCGGTCTCGCGGCCCTGTGCTACGCGGAGTTCGCGTCCACGGTCCCGGTCGCGGGCTCGGCGTACACCTTCTCGTACGCCTCCCTCGGTGAGCTGCCCGCGTGGATCATCGGCTGGGACCTGGTGCTCGAATTCGCCCTCGGTACGGCGGTGGTGGCCGTCGGCTGGTCCGGCTATCTGCGCTCCCTGATGGACAACATCGGCTGGCATCTGCCCAACGCGCTGTCCGGCACCAACGACATCACGGGATTCGGCTTCGATCTGCTGGCGTTCCTGCTGGTCCTGGCCCTCACCTGCATTCTGGTCCTCGGGATGAAGCTCTCCGCCCGGGTCACCTCGGTCGTCGTGGCCGTCAAGCTCACCGTCGTCCTCGTGGTCATCGTCGCCGGGGCCTTTTTCATCGAGGCGTCGAACTACGACCCGTTCATCCCCCCGGCGGTGCAGGCGGAGGGCGCTACGGGCATCCAGCAGCCGCTGGTCCAGGTGATGTTCGGCTACGCCCCCACCAACTTCGGCGTCATGGGCATCTTCACCGCGGCCTCCGTGGTGTTCTTCGCCTTCATCGGCTTCGACGTGGTGGCCACCGCGGCCGAGGAGACCAAACACCCGCAGCGGGACATGCCCCGGGGCATCCTCGGATCCCTGTTCATCTGCACCACGCTCTACGTCGCGGTGTCGATCGTCGTGACCGGGATGCAGAACTACAAGGACCTGTCCATCGACGCCCCGCTCGCGGACGCGTTCAAGGCCACCGGGCACCCCTGGTACGCGGGTTTCATCAGCTTCGGCGCCGTCATCGGGCTCACCACCGTCTGCATGATCCTGCTGCTCGGCCAGACCCGGGTGTTCTTCGCGATGAGCCGCGACGGGCTGCTGCCCCGGTTCTTCTCCCGGACCCACCCGCGCTTCCGCACCCCGTACCGCGCGACCGTCCTGCTCGGCGTCATCATCGCGATCATCGCCGGATTCACCAACCTCCACGAACTCGCGGCCCTGGTGAACATCGGCACCCTCTTCGCCTTCGTCCTCGTCGCGATCGGCGTCATCATCCTGCGCCGCACCCGCCCCGACCTCCCGCGCGCGTTCCGTACCCCGCTGGTGCCGTGGCTGCCGATGGCGTCGGTCGCCGCCTCGCTCTGGCTGATGCTCAATCTGCCGACCGAGACCTGGATCCGGTTCGGCATCTGGATGCTCATCGGCGTGGCCGTGTACTACCTCTACGGCCGCAAGCACAGCCGGATCCGCATCACCGGCACCCCTTCGGCCGACACCCGGTCGGCGTAGCCCCGATCGGAGCAGTCCCCGGCCGGGGAGCCCTGGCCCGGGGAGTCCGGCCGGAGCGGTCCCGTCCGTAGCGGAGCGATCCCGTCCGTCCCTCCGGAGCGACCCGACCGGGCCACTGGCCGGGCGGACCGGCCGGACTCCGGACGGCAGGTCCTACCCCCGGTCGGCGGGCCCGTACACGGCACGGGGACCGATCGTCCGCGCGCCCACCGCGGTGACCCTGTCGCGCAGTTCACGGTCGGCGGTGACGACCACCGTGGGCCGGTCCCTGCCACCGGCCGCCAGCTCGGCGATCAGATCGTCCCCGCTGCCCCCGGCCTCGGCGACCCGTACCCCGGACACCGACGCCACACCGCGCGCGGCACCCTCCACCACCAGCACGATCTCCAGCGCCCCCGGAACACCGGGCACACCGTCCCGGGCATGCCGTGCGAGCCGGTCCCGCAGGCGCTTGGCGGCGGCGCGCCGGTCGCGCCACCAGCCGTCGGGGACGGAACCGACGACGTTCGCGCCGTCGACGATCAGCAGCGTCGGCTTGTCACTCATGGTGCTCCACGGACGGGGAGCCCGTACCCGCGGGGCACGGGACGCGGGACGAAGGGCCCAACAGACTGTTCCGTAAGGGACGAAGGGGCCGCACGGAGTATTCCGTACGACCCCTTTCCTCCACCACGCCCCGGGAGGTGCCGGCTACGCGGGTACGCTCGCCACGCCCGGGGCCAGGAATGGCTTGCCGTTCACCCGCTCCGAGACACCCTCGCGGTCCAGATACGGCGTGATGCCACCCAGATGGAACGGCCAGCCCGCGCCCGTGATCAGACAGAGGTCGACGTCCTGGGCCTCGGCCACGACACCCTCCTGGAGCATCAGCCCGATCTCCTGGGCCACCGCGTCCAGGACCCGGGCGCGCACCCCGTCCTCGGTCAGGACGGTGTCACCCTGCTTCAGCAGCGCGGCGACCTCCGGGTCCAGCTCCGGCTTGCCCGAGTCGTATACGTAGAAGCCGCGCTTGCCCGCCTTGACGATCGCCGCCAGGTTCTCCGAGACCGTGAACCGGTCCGGGAAGGCCCGGTTGAGGGTCTCGGACACATGCAGACCGATCGCCGGACCCACCAGCTCCAGCAGGACCAGGGGTGACATCGGCAGGCCCAGCGGCTCGACGGCCCGCTCCGCCACCGCGACGGGGGTGCCCTCGTCGATGACGTTCTGGATCTCGCCCAGGAAGCGCGTCAGGATGCGGTTGACCACGAACGCCGGGGCGTCCTTGACCAGGACGGCGGTCTTCTTCAGCTGCTTCGCGACAGCGAACGCCGTCGCGAGCGACGCGTCGTCCGTCCGCTCGCCGCGGACGATCTCCAGCAGCGGCAGCACCGCGACCGGGTTGAAGAAGTGGAAGCCGACGACCCGCTCGGGGTGCTTCAGCTTCGACGCCATCTCGGTCACCGACAGCGAGGAGGTGTTGGTGGCGAGGATCGCGTGCGCCGGGGCGACGGCCTCCACCTCGGCGAACACCTGCTGCTTGACGCCGATCTCCTCGAAGACGGCCTCGATGACGAAGTCGGCGTCCGCGAAACCCTCCGCCTTGTCCAGCACACCGGTGACCAGGGCCTTGAGCCGGTTCGCCTTGTCCTGGCCGATCCGGCCCTTGCCGAGCAGCTTGTCGATCTCGGCCCGGACGTAGCCCACACCCTTGTCGATCCGGTCCTGGTCGATGTCGGTCAGCACGACCGGCACCTCCAGCCGGCGCAGGAAGAGCAGCGCCAGCTGAGAGGCCATCAGGCCCGCACCCACGACACCGACCTTGGTGACCGGGCGCGCCAGGCTCCTGTCCGGCGCGCCGGCCGGGCGCTTGCCCCGCTTCTGCACCAGGTTG
Source organism: Streptomyces sp. NPDC004609 (assembly GCF_042873655.1). NCBI lineage: Bacteria > Bacillati > Actinomycetota > Actinomycetes > Kitasatosporales > Streptomycetaceae > Streptomyces > Streptomyces sp. NPDC004609. The sequence continues at coordinate 39,386 of NZ_JBIALS010000007.1, forward strand.
AACGCGTAGATACCGCTGCGCAGTTCCCCGCCCATGATCAGATCGGCGAGCGCCCGGTCCTCGGCGTCGAAACCGGCCTGGAGGGCCGCGTCCCCGGTGGCCTTCGCGGCCTCGACGATGTCCAGCGCGCGGTAGGCGGCCGGGGCCGCGCCGTGCACCTTGGAGTCGGCGACGGACCGGCCGTGGGCCACGGCCGCGTCCCACGCCGGGCCCCGGTCGATCGGGGCGCGCTCGACCGTGGTCTCGCCCGTGAGGACGGACGCGGTCCACACCAGCGACCGCTCCAGGAAGTCCGCGCCGTCGAAGATCGCGTCCGCGATCCCCAGTTCGAAGACCTGGGCGCCCTTGAGCTGGCGGTTCTGGTTCAGCGAGTTCTCGACGATGACCGAGATCGCCTTCTCGGGGCCGATCAGATTCGGCAGCAGTGTGCAGCCGCCCCAGCCCGGCACGAGTCCGAGGAAGACCTCGGGCAGCGAGAACGCGGGGATCGCCCGGGAGACCGTGCGATAGGTGCAGTGGAGCCCGACCTCGACACCGCCGCCCATGGCCGCGCCGTTGTAGTACGCGAACGTCGGGACGGCCAGCGCACCCAGCCGCTTGAACACATCGTGCCCGCCCTTGCCGATGGCGAGCGCGTCGTCGTGCGTACGCAGCAGCTCGACGCCCTTGAGGTCGGCACCGACCGCGAAGATGAACGGTTTGCCGGTGATGCCGGCGCCGGTGATCGAGCCCTCCGCCGCCTCCTTCTCGACCTGGTCGATCGCGGTGTTCAGATTCGCCAGCGACTGGGGGCCGAAGGTGGTCGGCTTGGTGTGGTCCAGGCCGTTGTCGAGCGTGATCAGCGCGAAGCGGCCCGCCCCGGCGGGGAGGTCGAGATGGCGTACGTGCGCGCTGGTGACGACCTCGTCCGGGAACAGCCCGGCCGCGCCCTTCAGCAGTTCAGCGGTGCTCACTTGCTGCCTCCCTCGAAGTGCGGGTTCTCCCAGACGACCGTCGCGCCCATGCCGAAGCCGACGCACATGGTGGTGATGCCGTAGCGGACTTCCGGCTGCTCCTCGAACTGGCGGGCCAGCTGGGTCATCAGCCGTACGCCCGAGGAGGCCAGCGGATGGCCGAAGGCGATCGCCCCGCCGTACTGGTTGACGCGCGGGTCGTCGTCGGCGATGCCGTAGTGCTCCAGGAACGCCAGCACCTGGACGGCGAACGCCTCGTTGATCTCGAACAGACCGATGTCCGCGATGGACAGCCCCGCCTTGGCGAGGGCCTTCTGGGTGGCGGGGATCGGTCCGTACCCCATGACCTCCGGCTCGACGCCGGTGTACGCGTACGACACGAGCCGCATTCGCACCGGCAGGCCGTTCGCGCGCGCGAACTCCTCGGACGCGACGAGGGAGGCGGTGGCGCCGTCGTTCAGCCCGGCGGCGTTGCCGGCGGTGACCCGGCCGTGCGTACGGAACGGGGTCTTCAGCCCGGCGAGGTTCTCCAGTGTGGTGCCGGGCCGCATCGGCTCGTCCTGGGTGGCCAGCCCCCAGCCGGTCTCCCCGGCCTCCGGGCTGGTGCGGCGCACGGAGATCGGCACCAGGTCCTGCTGGATCTTCCCGTTCGCGTACGCCTTGGCCGCCTTCTCCTGCGACCGTACGGCGTACTCGTCCGCGCGGAGCCTGGTGATGGACGGGTAGCGGTCGTGCAGATTCTCGGCGGTCATGCCCATGAAGAGGGCGGACTCGTCGACGAGCTTCTCGCTGACGAAGCGGGGGTTGGGGTCGACGCCCTCGCCCATCGGGTGCCTGCCCATGTGCTCCACGCCGCCGGCCACGACCACGTCGTACGCGCCGAAGGCGATCGATCCGGCGGTCGTCGTGACCGCGGTCATCGCACCCGCGCACATCCGGTCGATCGAGTACCCCGGCACGGACTGCGGCAGCCCCGCGAGAATGCCGGCCGTGCGGCCCAGGGTGAGCCCCTGGTCGCCGATCTGCGTGGTGGCGGCGACGGCGACCTCGTCGATCTTCGCCGGATCGAGGCCGGGATTGCGGCGCAGCAGCTCCCGGATCGCCTTGACGACGAGGTCGTCGGCGCGGGTCTCGTGGTAGATGCCCTTGGGGCCCGCCTTGCCGAACGGGGTGCGGACGCCGTCGACGAAGACGACGTCCCTGACGGTACGAGGCACGATGGCTCTCCTCCAGGGTGCGGATGGCACTGCTGCGGGGCGCGGGACTGAGCGCGCGCTTCCCTTCATGCTACTTACGGGTAACCATAGTGCCCAGCCCCCCTGCCCCGAACGTCGAACATCACACCCCGCCCCCGTGTCCACCCGTTTCCCCCATACCCCACCCCACCCTCACGGCCCCCGGACGCCCCGCCTCAGCCCCCGGACGCCCCGCCTCAGCCCCCGGACGCCCCGCCTCAGCCCCCGGACGGGCCATCCCCGGCCTCTCCAGCGCTCTGAGACGCGGGGAAACCCAGCCGCGCTGACGGGGGAAACTCCAGCCCCGCTGACGGGGAATCCCAGCCTCGCCGGCGTTTGAGGCGCGGGGTCCGGGGCGGAGCCCCGGGGGAGCGCGGGGGCTGCCCGCGGCCTCGGGTGGCCGGGGCCGCGTGCCGGGCCGCCCCGGGCCTCAGTGCCGGGCCACCGGGGGAAACCCAGCCCCGCCGGCGTTTGAGGCGCCGGGCCCGGGCCCGAGACCCGAGAACTACGCCACCGCGGCCAGCGCCGCCGACAACAGCGGCGCCACCAGCTCCACCTGCCAGGGCCTCGCCCCGAGGGACGTCAGCGCCGCCGCGACACCCTCCACGGACGGGTCCTGCGGCGGCTCCCAGCACACCCGCCGCACCGTGTCCGGAGTGATCAGGTTCTCCTGGGGAAGGTGCAGCTCGTCCGCGAGCGTGGACACCGCCGCCCGGGCCGCCGACAGCCGCGCCGCCGCCACGGGGTCCTTGTCCGCCCAGGACCGCGGAGGCGGAGGCCCGTTCAGCGGCTGCCCCGGCTGCGGCAGCTCCGCGTCGGGAAGCGCCTTCGCCCGGTCCACCGCCGCCTGCCACTGCTCCAGCTGTCGCCGCCCCATCCGATGGCCGAAACCCGTCAGCGCCGTCAGCGCGTGCACATTCTCGGGAAGCGCGAGCGCCGCCTCGATGATCGCGCCGTCGCCCAGCACCTTCCCGGGGGACACGTCGCGCCGCTGCGCGATCCTGTCGCGGGCCGTCCACAGCTCCCGTACGACCGCCATCTGGCGCCGCCGCCGCACCTTGTGCATCCCGGACGTCCGCCGCCACGGATCCTTCCGCGGCGGCGCCGGGGGCGCGATGGCGATCGCGTCGAACTCCTGGCGCGCCCACTCCAGCTTGCCCTGCCGGTCCAGCTCCTTCTCCAGCGCGTCCCGCAGATCGCCGAGCAGCTCCACATCGAGCGCCGCGTACCGCAGCCAGGGCTCGGGCAGCGGGCGGGTGGACCAGTCGACGGCGGAGTGGCCCTTCTCCAGGGCGTAGCCGAGGACGGACTCGACCATCGCGCCGAGGCCGACCCGGGGGAATCCGGCCAGCCGCCCCGCCAGCTCGGTGTCGAAGAGCCGTGTGGGGATCATGCCTATCTCGCGCAGACAGGGCAGGTCCTGGGTCGCGGCGTGCAGGATCCACTCCGTATCGGCGAGCGCGTCGCCGAGGACGGACAGATCGGGGCAGCCCACCGGGTCGATCAGGGCGCTGCCCGCGCCTTCCCGGCGCAGCTGGACGAGGTACGCCCGCTGGCCGTAGCGGTAGCCGGAGGCGCGCTCGGCGTCCACGGCGACGGGCCCGCTGCCGGCGGCGAACGCGGCGACGACCGCCGCCAGCGCCTGGGCGTCGGCGACGACCGGGGGTACGCCCTCACGGGGCGCCAACAGGGGAATCGGTGCCTCTTCGGCTGCGACGCCGGCGTCCGGGGGAGCGCCCCCGGCGGTTCGCAGTGCGGTCTCTGCTGCGGTGTCTTGGGCGTCGGTCACGTGTCAAGGGTATCCGTGAACGGAGCGCGCCTGTCGACGGAAACGATCCGCCGACAGGCGCGTGGGGCAGGTGCGGGACAGATGTAGGGGTCAGTGGATGATGCCCGTACGCAGGGCGACGGCCACCATCCCGGCCCGGTCACCCGTGCCGAGCTTGCGCGCGATGCGGGCGAGGTGGCTCTTGACGGTGAGGGCGGACAGGCCCATGGAGACGCCGATCGCCTTGTTGGACTGGCCCTCCGCCACCAGCCTGAGCACCTCGACCTCACGGCCGGAGAGCTCCCGGTAGCCGCCCGGGTGGCTCGGGGCACCCGGGGGGCGCCGGTGGCCGAGACGGGCCGCCGCAGCGCCGATGGGGGCGGCGCCGGGGCGGGTGGGGTGACCGATGTTCGTACGCGTACCGGTGACGACGTAGCCTTTGACGCCGCCGGCGAGGGCATTGCGGACCGCGCCGATGTCATCGGCGGCGGAGAGCGCGAGGCCGTTCGGCCACCCCGCGGCTCGGGTCTCGGACAGTAGGGTCAGCCCGGAACCGTCGGGCAGGTGGACGTCGGCAACGCAGATGTCGCGCGGGTTGCCGACGCGGGGACGGGCCTCCGCGATGGACGATGCCTCGATCACGTCACGCACTCCGAGTGCCCACAGGTGGCGGGTGACTGTGGAGCGGACGCGCGGGTCGGCCACGACGACCATGGCCGTCGGCTTGTTCGGGCGGTAGGCGACCAGGCTTGCGGGCTGCTCGAGAAGAACGGACACCAGGCCTCCTGGGGGGAAGGATGCGGGACGGGGCCGGCTCGGGGATGAAGCCGGGGCGAACCGTGAAGTTAGGGTCACTGACCTCTTCGGCAGCAAACCCGGCAGCCTTTAGAGAATGATCACGATTTGGTGAGTAACAATTGGTGCAATTCGGACGTGTGATCGATCATCCTACGAGCGATCTGACTGACCGTTACGAACGATGGGCCCGCGCGGCCCCGGCACTCCGCAACCGGTCCGCCACCCGCCCCGGCGCAATCCGCCGGGGAACGGCCGACAAGGCCCGGAAAGGGACCCGGGAGGGGAGTGGCCGAAAAGCGGCGCGGCCCGGACCCAGTGTCCCGGACCGCGCCGCACCGCCGCACCCGCGAAGCCTCACCGATGCTGTGGTCCCCGCCGCTGAGGGAGCGTCACCACACCCGTCGCCGTGTCCGCCGGACCGGCCGGTGACGGGGGCAGCCCGGCGATCTGGCAGAGCAGATCGCACCAGGCCGCGAGGTGTGCCGCGGTGTCCGGCACCCCGCCGTGGCCCTCCCGGGGAGTCCACGACGCCCGGATCTCGATCTGGGTCGCCGGCCGCCGCTCGGAAAGTCCACCGAAATAGTGAGACCCCGCGCGGGTGACGGTACCGCTCGGCTCTCCGTACGAGAGCCCGCGCGCCTCCAGCGCACCCGTCAGCCACGACCAGCACACCTCGGGCAGCAGCGGGTCCGCCGCCATCTCGGGCTCCAGCTCCGCACGCACCAGCGTCACCAGCCGGAACGCCCCCTGCCAGGCCTCGTGGCCCGCCGGTTCGTGCAGCAGCACCAGCCGCCCGTCCGCGAGATCCTCCTCGCCGTCGACGACGGCCGCCTCCAGGGCGTACGCGTACGGTGCGAGCCGCTGCGGTGGGCGCGCCGGGTCAACCTCGATCTCCGGGCGCAGCCGCGCCCCCTTCACTCCTTCCACCGCGAGCCGGAACGCGGGTGGGACACCATTCCCCTCCGCGCCCTCCGCGGAGTCGGCGCTGTCTGAATGTTCAGCATGATCGGAAAAACGTCCCTGAGCCGCAGCCATGCGGGGAAGAGTAGGCGGAACGGGGCCCCGGCGCAGGGAAGGACACCCGTACCGGGCGGCCACTTTCCGCGTACGTGCGAAGATTCGGGTCGTGAGTGCCAACGACCGCCCCTCGGGCCAGCAGCCGAAGACGTACGAATCCGCCTTTCTGAAGGCGTGCCGACGTGAGCCGGTGCCGCACACCCCGGTCTGGTTCATGCGGCAGGCCGGCCGGTCGCTGCCGGAGTACCTCAAGGTGCGCGAGGGCATCGCGATGCTGGACTCGTGCATGCGGCCGGAGCTGGTGGCCGAGATCACCCTGCAGCCGGTGCGGCGGCACAAGGTCGACGCGGCGATCTTCTTCAGCGACATCGTCGTGCCGCTGAAGGCCATCGGCATCGATCTGGACATCAAGCCCGGCGTCGGACCGGTCATCGCCGAGCCGATCCGCACCCGCGCGGATCTGGCGCGGCTGCGGGACCTCACACCCGAGGACGTCTCGTACGTCACCGAGGCGATCGGCCTGCTCACGGCGGAGCTGGACACCACCCCGCTGATCGGCTTCGCGGGCGCGCCCTTCACGCTGGCGAGCTACCTCGTCGAGGGCGGGCCCTCCCGCAACCACGAGCACACCAAGGCGCTGATGTACGGCGACCCGGAGCTGTGGGCGGATCTGCTGGACCGGCTCGCGGAGATCACCTCCGCCTTCCTCAGGGTCCAGATCGAGGCGGGCGCGAGCGCGGTGCAGCTGTTCGACTCCTGGGTGGGGGCGCTCGCCCCGGCGGACTACCGGCGCTCCGTGATGCCCGCGTCGGCGAAGGTCTTCGACTCGGTCGCGTCCTACGGCGTCCCCCGGATCCACTTCGGTGTCGGTACGGGGGAGCTGCTCGGCCTCATGGGCGAGGCGGGGGCGGACGTCGTCGGCGTCGACTGGCGCGTACCCCTCGACGAGGCGGCACGCCGGGTGGGCCCCGGCAAGGCGCTCCAGGGCAATCTGGACCCCTCGGTCCTCTTCGCGCCCCCCGCGGCGGTGGAGGCCAAGGCCCAGGAGGTCCTGGACGCGGCGGCGGGACTTGAGGGGCATGTGTTCAACCTGGGCCACGGGGTGCTGCCGACGATCGATCCGGACGCGCTCACCAGGCTCGTGAGCTTCGTCCACGAGCGCACGGCGCGCTGAGGGGCCGCCTCCCCGCGCCCTGCGGGGGCTCCGCAGGGCGGGGCGCCGGGGCAGGAGCTTCCGCCGGGCGAGGGCCACCGCGCCCGGGGAAACGCCCGGCACACGGCCTCTGCCGCACCACCGCACGGGGGCGACACGAGCTGCCGCCCCGGCCGGACCACCGTCCTGGGTCCCGGGACGTGCTCGGCACACGCCGGGCCACCGCAGCCGTGCGCCGGGCCGGGCCGTCCGCCGTGGAACGGGCCCGCGCACCAGGGATCGCGGGACAGCAGCCCTCAGGACCGGGCGACCAGACCCGAGACCTTGCGGGCGGCGACCAGGATCGGGTCCCAGACCGGGGAGAACGGCGGGGCGTATCCCAGGTCCAGGGAGATCATCTGGTCCACCGTCATCGACGCCGTCAGGGCGACCGCCGCGATGTCGACGCGCTTCGCCGCCGCCTCGCGGCCGACGATCTGGACGCCGAGGAGCCGGCCCGTGCGGCGTTCGGCGAGCATCTTCACGGTCATGAGGCTGGCGTCGGGGTAGTAGCCCGCCCGGCTGGTGGACTCGATGGTGGCGGTGACGTACTGGAGGCCGACCGCCCTCGCGTCCTTCTCCCGCAGTCCCGTCCGGGCGATCTCCAGGTCGCAGACCTTGCTGACGGCCGTGCCGACCACGCCCGGGAAGGTGCCGTAGCCGCCGCCCACGTTCGCGCCGATGATCTGGCCGTGCTTGTTGGCGTGGGTGCCGAGCGGGACATGGCGCTCCCGGCCGGAGACCAGGTCGAGGACCTCCACGCAGTCCCCGCCGGACCAGATGCCGTCCTGGCCGCGGACCCGCATGGAGAGATCGGTGAGGAGGCCGCCGTACGTGCCGAGGGGGAGCCCCGCCTCACGGGCGAGCGTGGTCTCCGGCTCGACACCCATGCCGAGGACGACCACATCGGCGGGGTACTCGGCGTCCGCGGTCGCCACCGCCCGTACCCGGCCGTCGCCGCCGGTGAGGATCGCGGTGACGTCGGCGCCCCCGACGGTCGTGATGCCGAGGCCGTCCATCGCCTCATGGACCAGACGGCCCATGTCGGGGTCGAGCGTGGCCATGGGCTGCTCGCCGCGGTTGAGGACGGTCACCTCGAAGCCCCGGTTCATCAGGGCCTCCGCCATCTCGACGCCGATGTAGCCCGCGCCGACGACCACCGCGCGCCGCCCGTCCGTGGCGGCCAGGGTGTCCAGCAGGGCCTCGCCGTCGTCGAGGTTCTGCACCCCGTGGACGCCCGGAGCGTCGATGCCCGGCAGCGGGGGGCGTACGGGACGGGCACCGGTCGCGATGACCAGCTTGTCGTAGCCCGTCCAGGACTCCTCACCGCTCTCCAGGTCGCGTGAGCGCACCCGGCCGGCCGCGGTGTCGATCTCCGTGACCTCGGTGCGCATCCGCAGATCGATCGCGCGTTCGCGGTGCTCGGCGGGCGTCCGGGCGATCAGGTCGTCCCGCCCCGGCACCTGGCCGCCGATCCAGTAGGGAATCCCGCACGCCGAGAACGAGCTGAAGTGGCCGCGCTCGAAGGCGACGATCTCCAGCTCGTCCGGGCTCTTGAACCTGCGTGCCTGCGATGCGGCGGACATGCCCGCCGCATCGCCCCCGATGACCACCAGCCGCTCCGTTGCCATGGGTGACACGCTACGCGGGAAGGATCACTCAGCCCTGGTCGGGTTCCGGATCCTGCCCCGGCCCGGACCCGGCTTCCGCCTCGGCCGCGGGTGCGGGTACGGGACCGGTCCCGTACGCCGGCAGCGGGGCGGGCGCCTGAGCCCGGGCGGCCACGGCCGTCCGCCGCTTCGGCAGCAGGGGCCGGATCACCAGGCGCCACAGCGCGTACAGCACACCCAGGGCGACGGCGAACGGGAACACCGCCCCCAGCACCACCCCGATCCAGCGCACGGTCGCCGTCAGCGCGTCCCAGCCGCCGCCGAGCGCGTCGGTGAATCCCGGGTCGTCGTCCTGCTTCCGCTTCTCCTCGGCCGCGGGCTCGCTCAGCTCCAGGGTGATGGTGGACATCGACGTACGGTCCTTCAGCGCGGCCTGCTGGGCGAGCAGCGACTCCAGCTCGGCCTGGCGATTGCTCAGTTCGCCCTCCAGCGTGACGATGTCCGCCAGCTTCACGGCCCGGTCCATCAGCTCCCGCACCCGGGTCACGCTCGCCCGCTGGGTGGCGATCCTGCTCTCCACGTCGACGACCTGATCGGTGACGTCCTTGGCGTCGGACTTGCGGGAGATGAGCTTCCCGCCCTTCGCCAGGTCGGCCAGCACCTCGGCGTACCGCTGCTGCGGGACGCGCAGCACGATCCGCGACGACATCTGGGTGTCGTCGAGGCGCTCGGTGGATTCGTCGGCGACGTGGCCGCCCGCGTTCTCGGCCGTCCGGCGGGCGGCGGCGAGGGCCTTCTCGGCGTCCTTGACCTCGATCTCCAGCACGGCCGTACGGATGACATGGGACGGCGCCACCGAGATCTTCCCCCGGGAGGCTCCGGGACCGCCCGACGCCTGTGGGGCGGCGGTCTTCCCGTCGCGCGGTCCCTCCGCGAGCGCGGCGTCGGAGTCCGCACCGGGCCCGGCGCCCGCCTCCGGTGCCGCGCCCTGCGCCTTGTCCAGCGCGCTCTCCTGTGACGAATCGCCGCCGCCCGCGCCGCATCCCGCGACGGCGAGTGATGCGGTGAGCAGCAGTGCGGCGAACACGCGTCGTCCACGCATATCCGGCCCCCCAATGGTCGTACGGATTGTTGATTCTTCGACGCACGGACCGCCCGAAGCGTTTGAGGTTTCAGGTTCCGAACCAGTCACGTTCAGGACTCGGAACGGGGTTTGAGACAGTGGGGGCATGCAGTTTTCCCAGCATGTGGACGCCCCCGCCCCCGCCCCCGGCGCAGGTACAGGCACCGACACGGGCACAGGCACCCGTACGGGCAGCGGGCCCGGCGCGGTCGCCGGTCGTGTCGTCGTCGTCGGAGGCGGTATCTCCGGACTCGCCGCCGCCCACCGCCTCGTCACCGCGGGAGCGCGCGTCACCCTCGTCGAGGCCGGTCCCCGGCTCGGCGGCAAGCTCCGCGCGGGCGAGATCGAGGGCGTTCCCGTCGACCTCGGCGCCGAGTCGATGCTCGCCCGCCGTCCGGAGGCCGTCGCCCTGGCCCGTGCCGTCGGCCTCGGCGCCCGGCTCCAGCCGCCCGCCACGGCCACCGCCGCCCTGTGGACACGCGACGCGCTGCGCCCCATGCCCCAGGGCCATGTGATGGGAGTCCCGGACGGTCCCGAGTCCCTCGCCGGGCTGCTCTCCCCGGAGGGAGTCGCCCGGATCGGCCGTGAGCGCGACCTCGGCCCCGCCGACCTCGGTGACGATGTCGCGATCGGCGCGTACGTCGCCGAACGCCTCGGCCGCGAGGTCGTCGACCGGCTGGTCGAGCCGCTGCTCGGCGGGGTGTACGCGGGAGACGCGTACCGCATCTCGATGCGCGCCGCCGTGCCCGCGCTGTTCGAGGCCGCCCAGCGCCACGGCTCCCTGCTCGACGGCGTCCGGGAGGTCCGGCGGAAGGCGCGCGACGCGGCCGGCGCCGGGCCCGCCTTCATGGGTATCGCGGGCGGTGTCGGCACCCTGCCCGGCGCGGTCGCCGACGCCGTACGGGCCCTGGGCGGCGAGATCCTCACCGGGACACCCGTCACCGGGCTGAGCCGCACCGCCGGGGGCTGGGAGATCCGCACCGGCGACGCCACGCTGGCCGCCGACGCGGTCGTCCTCGCCACCCCGGCCGGGCCGGCGGCGGAACTGCTCGCCGCCGAGTCCCCGGCGGCCGCGGCCGAGCTGGGCGGGATCGAGTACGCCTCCATGGCCCTGGTCACCCTCGCCTTCCGGCGCGCGGACGTGGCCGGAGTCCTGCCCGACGGCAGCGGATTCCTCGTCCCGCCCGTCGACGGCCGCACCATCAAGGCGTCCACCTTCTCCAGCCGCAAGTGGAACTGGGTGAACGAGGGCTCGTCCGGCCTCTTCGTCCTGCGGACCTCGGTCGGGCGGTACGGCGAGGAGGAGCATCTGCACCGCGAGGACAGTGAGCTCGTGGCCGTCTCCCTGCACGACCTCGGCCTGGCCACCGGACTCACCGCCCGTCCCGTCGCCGGCGAGGTCACCCGCTGGACCGGCGGCCTGCCGCAGTACCCCGTCGGGCATCCCGCGCGCACCGCCCGGATCCGCGCGGAGGTCGCCCGGCTCCCCGGCCTGCGGGTCTGCGGAGCCGCGTACGACGGCGTCGGCATCCCCGCGTGCATCGCCGACGGGCAGCGGGCCGCCGACGAGATCCTCGCAACGGCCACCCTGGCGGGAAGCACGGATCGGGGCGCGGGACAATAGCCTCATGAGTGCGCCAGAGAAGATCCCCCACGCGGGCAAGAAGGCCAAGGACCTCAATGAGGTCATCCGGTACACGCTCTGGTCCGTCTTCAAGCTGCGCGATGCGCTCCCCGAGGACCGGACCGGCTACGCCGACGAGGTCCAGGAGCTGTTCGACCAGCTCGCCGCCAAGGACGTCAGGATCCGCGGCACCTACGACCTCTCCGGGCTGCGTGCCGACGCCGACGTCATGATCTGGTGGCACGCCGAGACCGCGGACCAGCTCCAGGAGGCGTACAACCTCTTCCGGCGCACCCGCCTCGGGCGCGCGATGGAGCCCGTGTGGTCGAACATGGCGCTGCACCGCCCCGCCGAGTTCAACAAGTCGCACATCCCGGCGTTCCTCGCCGACGAGGTGTCGCGCAACTACGTCAGCGTGTACCCCTTCGTACGGTCGTACGACTGGTACCTGCTGCCCGACGAGGACCGCCGGCGCATGCTCGCGGACCACGGAAAGATGGCGCGCGGCTACCCGGACGTCCGCGCCAACACCGTCGCCTCCTTCTCGCTCGGCGACTACGAGTGGATCCTCGCCTTCGAGGCGGACGAGCTGCACCGCATCGTCGACCTGATGCGCCATCTGCGGGCCTCCGAGGCCCGGATGCACGTCCGCGAGGAGGTCCCGTTCTACACGGGCCGCCGCAAGTCGGTCGCGGAGCTGGTGAGCGGGCTCGCCTGAGGGCCCGTCCCCGGGCCGGGCGGCCCGGGGGTGACGTACGACCGGAGGCCGGGTCCGCGCGATGGGCGCGGGCCCGGCCTCTTCGGTGGCCCGGGTGCCATCTGCCCCGGACCTTCGGCGCGCGGGGTCAGACGGCGGGGCGCGCCGGCTCGGGCTGCCGCGCCCGCCGCTGCGGCGACGTCGGGTCCGGCTCCGGGCGCGGCGCGCAGGACGCGCGCCGTACCGGCGTCTCACCGCGCAGCAGATAGTTCTCCAGGTGGGTGTTCACACAGGCGTTGGGTCCGCCGCCGATGCCGTGCGTCCCGGCGTCCTCCTCCGTGATCAGCACCGCGCCCTTCAGCCGCCGCGCCAGCTCCCTGGCACCCTCGTACGGCGTCGCCGCGTCCCGCTCGGCCGCCAGGATCAGCACCGGGGGCAGCGCGCCCCGCTTCGTCCGGACGTCGAGGGGCCGCTGCCTGGGCCCGGACCAGTAGGCGCACGGCAGATTCATCCAGACGTTGTCCCAGGTCTCGAACGGGGCCCGGCGGGCGAGTTCGGTGTTGTCGCGGTCCCAGACCGCGAAGTCCGCCGGCCAGGGCGCGTCGTTGCACTCGATCGCGGTGTAGACGGCGGAGGCGTTCTCGGCGGCGGGCGCCGACGCCGGCCTCGGCGCGGCCTGGGCGATCAGCGGCTTGTCGTTGCCGCGCAGATACTCCGAGAGCGCGGTCGCGCGCGGCACCCAGTAGTCGTCGTAGTAGCCGGCGCCCAGGAACGCGGCCTGGAGCTGCCCGGGCCCGACCCTGCCGCCCGCGGGCTTCTCCGCCAGCCGGGCGCGCGCCTGCTCGTAGCTGCGGGCCACCGCCTCGGGCGTGGCGCCCAGACCGTAGACCGCGTCGTGCCGGGCGACCCAGGCCCGGAAGTCCGCCCAGCGGCTCTCGAAGGCCAGCGACTGGTCCAGGTTGCTGCGGTACCAGATCTTGTCCCGCGCGGGATTCACCGGCGCGTCGAAGACCATCCGCCGCACATGGGACGGGAAGAGCGTCGCGTACAGGGCACCGAAGTACGTGCCGTACGAGGCGCCCATGAACGTCAGCCGCTCCTGGCCGAGCGCCGCCCGCAGCACATCGAGGTCGCGGGCGTTGTTGAGGGAGGTGTAGTGCCGCAGCGCCGTGCCGCCCCGGCGCGCACAGCCCTCCGCGTACGCCTTCGCCTCCGCGATCCGCTCCAGCTTGTACGACGGTGAGGGATGCACCGGCGCGAGCGTCGGGCCCTGGGTGCGGTCCGCGGGGTCCTGGCAGGCGAGCGGGGCGGAGCGGCCGACACCGCGCGGCGCGTACCCGACGACGTCGTACGCGCGGGCGATCCGCTTCCACTCGGGGAGCCCGGTGACCATCGGGAAGTACATGCTGGACGCGCCGGGGCCACCGGGGTTGTAGACGAGGGCGCCCTGGTACTCCTCCGCTCTGCCGCTCGCCTTCACCCGGCTGACGGTGAGGGAGATCTTCCGGCCGTCGGGCCGCGCGTAGTCGAGCGGGACCTCGACGGTGCCGCAGGAGACGGACTCGGGCAGTCGCTCGGCGGCGGGGCAGACGCCGAAGGCGATGCCCGCGCCGGCGGCGCGGCGGGCGGCGATCGCGGTGCCCCGGGACTCGTCGACGGCCTCGGCGGCCGTGCCGGCGCCGACGGCGGACGGCACGGCCAGGGTGGTGACGACCAAGGAGCCGAGACCGGCAACGAGTCCGTACTTCGCCCGTGCTCTCATCGCGTTCCCTTCGTGCGGACGGCAGCCGGATGGCATGCGGACTGCATAGGGGCGCCAGCCTTCGCCCGGTGTTCCGCGATGTAAAGCACCTCTGGGAGGTGTCGCGGTCAATAACCCCGATGCGCCGTACGCCCGCCCGCGCGCTCCCGCCGCCCGCCGGTGAGCGCCTCCCGGAGCAGGGGGTCGCCGACGGCGTCGGGCCCCCGGAGCGCGAAGGCCGTCAGCTCACCGTGGGCGGTGCCGTCGGGGGCGGGGGCGAGCGCGCCGAGCAGCCGCCGGCCCTCGGGGGAGGCCCAGCGGGTGTACGGGCGGACCTCGACCCTCGCTATCGCCAGACAGCTCAGCGTCAGCAGCAGCGGCAGGGCGAACCAGGCGAGGGCCGTACCTCTCGCGGGCGGGCCCTCGGGGAGTGTCACGGCGGCCACCGCCAGCACGGCGACGAGTACGGCGGCGGCCCGTACCGCGCGCAGCGCGGCGGAGGTCCGGGTCCGGGTGGTCTCCGGGACGGCGAGCCCCGCACGTACGAGACCGTCGGCGACGGCACGCAGGGCACCGGCGCTGGACACGGCGGTCCGGACCACCGCTATCGGGGCCTGGTGACCGGCGGGCCCGATCGAGCGGACGACCGAGCGCTCCAGGGCGTCGGTGCCCTCCGGGGCGACGAGGGTGGCCCAGCCGGTGTGCGCGAGCAGCAGCCCGCGGCGGCGGTGCATCGAGACGAGCACGAGGTCCGTGACCCGGCCGGGGCCGCCCGAGAGGAACGCGGCCTCGTAGAGGGTCAGCGGTCCGTCCGCCCGGTCGTCCGCGCCGCCGTCCGCCCGGTCGCTCGCCGGTCCGTCCGCGTGGCCGTCCGCCGGTTCCCGGGCGGGGCGGCGGGCGGCGGTGACGGCGGCCACACAGACCCGGGCACAGGCGATACCCGCCACGGCCCAGGCCAGGAGCAGAAGGACGACCCAGAGCATGACCGAGTTCTACGGGAGACGGCTTCCCGGCGCCAGGGAGTTTTTCCGTACGTGCGTATGCGCGTATGCGTGTACGGGTGGGCGGGTACGCGGTCGGCGGCGCGGGTGCTCACAGGGGCAGGGCGGGCTCCCGGGCCGGGCTCGGGCTCCCCGGGCCGGTCCGCTGCCCGGGGTGCGAGCCTCCGCCGTCCCGGCCGCCGCCGCGGGCTGGAAGCCCGCCGCGCCGGAGGCGATCGGCGCCGGATCGGGGGAACGCCCGGGCCACGGGAGCCGTGCGCGGGTCAGCCGCATCCGCCACCGCCGCCGCACCCACCGCCTCCGCCGCATCCGCCGCCGTCCCCACCGCCGCTGCCTCCGCCGTCGTTCGCGCCGGTCCCGCAGCCGGGACCCCCTCCCGTACCGCACCACACGGCCGCGGAGTCCGACGCGTCGCCGCCCGACGCCGAAGCGGTGGCGCCCACCATCGCCACCGCGGCCGCCGCGACCAGCAGCGCCCGGAAGCCCGGGTCCGTGACCCCGCGTGCTCCCCTGAGGGCGACACTCCGGGCGGGCGTCTGAGGCCGCGGGTGCCGCTTCTTGTGCGCGCGCAGGGCCCGGCCGCCCAGCGGCAGGACCCGGCCCCGGGGGCCCGTGATCCCGGAGAACCCGATGATCATCCCGGCGATCAGGCCGGGCAGCACCAGCAAGGCGAAGGGCACCGTGGGGCGGTCCCAGTCGCGGACGTAACCGACCACCGTGAGAGCGATGGCGCCCGGGATCCCCAACAGACAGAGGAGGGACTGGGCGAAGCTCCACCCGGGCATCACCGCCGACCACCGATCGCGCGCCACCACCATCCCGCGCTCCGCGAGCCGGTCGCCGATCGCCTGCACGACGGGGGAGCGCATCACGCTGTGGCGCAGCGCGCTCAGCGCACCGTTCGGCGCGGCGCGCAATTCGTCGAGCACCGTCTGCTCCACCGGGTCGTGGGCGACCGGAGCGACCACCGAGACGACGCCGGGCTCGGCGGACACCAGCCGTCCGTCGGCGTGCATCGTCGCCAGTGCCGCGTCCGCCACCCGGCCCGGTCCGCCGCCGAGGAACGCCGCCTCGTACACGTCCTCGACCACATAGCCGGGCTCCACCGGCGGGTTGCGCCTCTGGTGCACCCTCCGGCGGGTGATCAGCAGGGCGCTGGAGGGCACCAGGACGAGATGGACGAGGACCGCGAGTGTGCCCGGGTTCACCGTTGCCTCCTGACGAGCGCGGCACGGGCCGCACGGACGATCCGCCGGGTACGCCGGGGCGGGCGCGGGACCGCGCGCTCCTGCCACCAGCGGCTCAGCCGGGCGCGGGCCTCCGCGTCGTCGGGCCGGCCCGCGAGCAGCAGGTGCTCGACGAACTCCATGGCGTCCCGGCGGTACCCGGCGTGCATCGGCCGGGCCCTGGCGTACGCGAGGAACGCCGGCCGGTAGCCGTCGCCGAGGATCGCGGGCAGCTCCGGCGCGAGCTTCGCGACGACCCTGGACCGCTTGGCGGCCAGCGCGTGGCTCTGCACCCGCAGGCGCCCGCGGTCGAATCCCTCGGGCGCGGGCGTCCCGGCGACCAGGGCGGACAGCAGCGCGGCCTGCGCGATGCCGAGCCGGTCACGGGCCGGGGCGCAGGTGGAGGCATCGGAGGAGCCACCGGACGCCGTGCCTCCGGAGCCGTCGGGAGCGCTGGCGGGGGCTTCGGCGCCGTCGGGCGCTGTGCCGTCGGGAGCGATGGCGGGGCCGTCGGTGCTATCGGGAGCGTCGGTGCCGTCGGGCACGCCGCCGGGGGCGGCCCCTCGGGCACCCGTTTCCGGAGCGTGCGCCGCCCCGGCCCGCTGCCCGTTGCCTTCCGGGGCGCCCCCGGCCCGCTCGGCCGCGGCTGCGCCCGGCTGCCCCGCGCCCGGTGCGGTGTCGGCCGCGACGGCTGCCGCCTCGGGCGCCCCCGCTGCTGCTGCCGCTTCCGGCGAATCCGCCGCCGTGGCAGCGCTCAGGGGAGCCGTCCCCTCGCGGGCGGCGTCCTCCTCGGCGGTGGTGCCCGCCCGGCGCGGCGCCGGCGAAGCCGACGTCAGCACCGCTCGTACCGTTTCCAGTTCACCCGCCAGCTCGTCCGCCGGGGGGAAGTCGTCGTCGCGCTCCAGCAGGACGCCCGGGGGCGAGATACGCGAGGTCAGCTCCCGCAGCACCGCGAGAACCGGCTCGGTGACCGGATGGGAGTGGGTGTCGTGCCAGACGCCGTCCCGCTCGACACCGCCCGCCACATGGACGTAGGCGATCGCCTCGACGGGCAGTTCGTCGAGGGCCTTCACCGGATCCTCGCCGCGGTTGACGTGGTTGGTGTGCAGATTGGCCACGTCGACGAGCAGCCGGACACCGGTGCGCTCGACCAGTTCGGCGAGGAACTGCCCCTCGGTCAGCTCCTCGTCCGGCCAGGAGATCAGCGCCGCGATGTTCTCCAGCGCGAGCGGCACGGGCAGCGAGTCCTGTGCGATACGGACGTTCTCGCACAGCACCGCGAGGGCGTCCCGGGTGCGGGGGACCGGCAGCAGATGGCCCGCCTCCAGCGGGGGTGTGGCGGTGCGGACGCCTCCGGCGCGTACAAACGCGATGTGCTCGCTCACCAGGGGCGCGTCCAGCGCGACCGCCCGCTCCGCCAGATCCTTGAGCCGCTGTTCGGACGGACGGTCCGCGCCGCCGAGGCCGAGGGAGACACCGTGCGGGACGACCCGGGCGCCGCGGGCGCGCAGCCGGTTCAGGGAGTCGGGCAGATGGCCGGGGCAGACGTTCTCCGCGACGATCTCGACCCAGTCGACGCCCGGCAGCCTCTCGACCGCGTCGGCGATTTCCGGCCGCCAGCCGATTCCGGTGCCGAGTTTCATCGTGTCCCCTCCCCGTGACCACCATGCCCCGCTGTGGTGCGTGCATTGGTCATGGCCCCGCCAGCCGGCGGTGAACCCGCAGAAGGGGACGTTCAGAGCATCATTTGAGGTTCCCCGCCAGTTCGGAGGCGGTACGCATCATTCCGGCGACGGGCGACGGGCGACCGTAGAAGTCGGCGAGCGTGCGGGCACCGCAGCGACCGGGAGGGGCCGGCGCGCGCCGGCCCCTCCCGTCACCCACCGTCCGTGGTCATGACGACGACGGCGCCGGACGGTTGGTGTTGATGGACGTCGGCGCCCCCGGCTGGGTGGACGGCCTCGACGTCAGCTCCCCTCCTCCTCGCGGCTGCGCGGGCGCGGGCGCCGCCGGGAGACTGCCGTTCGGCGGCGGCGGACCGGTCGGGCTGGCCGTCGCCCGGCCCGCGGCCTCGTTCGCGAGCGCGTCGAAGTCGACCATCCCGGTCGCCTCCAGCATGGTGATGTGGTCCAGCACGGTCTGGTTGGCATCGGTCGCCAACTGGCGTATCAGCGTATTGCGGGTGGTGTGCCGGACCTGCGCGACCAGCGAGAACACCTTGCCGTGAGCGTTGCGCAGCAGATTGGCGAACTTGCGCTCGTACTCCTGCCCGCTCGCCGCGGACAGCTCCCGCAGCCACCCCTGCTGCTGCTCGTTCGGCTGGTTCGGCAGCTCCACACCGAGCTTCGACGCCACATCGCGGGCGCGGACGTCGAGGTCCGTGTGACCGACCACGAGGTGGTCACCCGCGTCCCTGATCGCCTTCGTCGGCGCCCGCTCGATGGCCTGCTGCCCCGCGGGCAGCTCCCACAGGCCGGCGAGCCGCACCTTCACCAGGAAATCCCGGTCGGTGGCCGAAAGGGGCCCCCACTGGGTCGCCACGGTCGAGGCGTTGAGATTGTCCTGACCGGTGCCGGAACGGTCCGCGTACGACCACACGGGGAACGCCAGCGCTCCCACGGTGGCCACGAGTGCCGCGATGATGAGTGCCGTCCCGTTGATGCGCCGCAACAATGTGCCTCCCGTGCCGATCCGACTGACGGCCAAACCAACCGCCAACTGAACATCGATTCAATGCGTTTGGCGGTACTGAGAGGTACGTAACGCGCGGCGCCGGTGTTCAGCGGCGGAACGAGAGGTTCTGCGGTTGCCCCGGGCCGGCCGCGCGCCGGGGCCTCGGCGTCCGGGTGGCCAGAGGCCCGGGGGAGAGGACGCCGGTGGTCCTCCGGCACGGCGGTCGCGCCGGACGGCGCGGGCGGGCCCGCGGGCGACCGCGTCCCGGCCGCGCGGGCTCAGCGGCGCAGGGCGGGGTGGTCGGCGACCACCGTGCAGGAACCAGCCGCGATCTCCGTGAAACCGGCATCCCGTACGACCGGCAGTCCGGAGGCCATGAGGGCGGCCCACCGGGCGGGCGCGGCGGTGCGGACGGCGAGTGCGAACCCGGTCGCGGCCCACGCCTTGCGGTCCGTCTCCGGCAGTTCCCACCAGGCCAGTTGGGCGCCGTGTCCGGCCTGGGCCATCGCCTTGCCCGCGGACATGTCCACCTCCGGGCTGAGCCACAGCACCGGACCGGCAGGGTCGGGCGCGGCCGGTGGCCCGGGGTCGGTCAGATCGGTGCCCGAGACCTGGAGCCTCGCCAGCTCCTTCGGCCAGCCGTCCAGCGGTACGGGCGGGAAGACCCGCACGTCCGCGGTGCCGCCGGTCACGGTGATGCCGTCCAGCGCCGACGCGCGGCGCCACTCCGCGCCGCGCGCCCGCCGGACCACCTTGCGGATCCGGGCGTCCTGCCAGTCCCGCATCGCGCGGGCCCACGGCCCGTCACCCGTGGACCGCTCGTCGGCCAGGACGGCGAGCACGGCGCGGGCGGCCGTCTCCAGCGCGTCGGTACGGGACGGGGGAGCGGTCTTCTCGATCCGGGCGACCAGCGGCAGCACGAACTGCGGCGCCTCGTCCCGGTCGGTGTTCCCGTGCCGGAAGGGGCTGTCGGGGCTCAGGGACGCGTCGGGGCCCGGCGGCCCGTCGGAGCCGGAAGCACCGGGGGAGCCGGGACCGAGGGGGCTGAGGGGGCTTAGGGGCCCGTCCGGGCCGCGGGATGCGCTGCTCACATCCGTAAGTCTGCCACCGCGCCCACCTCACCGGATGACCGGCGGGAGAGCCCCCGCGCTACCGCGCTTCTTGGCGGAATGAGTGGCTCCGGGTGAGGATGCACCCCATGAAAAGCGACCTCTTCGCGTCCGAAAACATGGCTCAGCAGGCGACCGCCCCCGGTATGACGCTGCAGAACGCCAAATCCGTCAAATACGTCGTCAATGGTGAAATGCACGCCCGGCAGGGATCGATGGTCGCCTACCGGGGCAATCTCCAGTTCGAACGCAAGGGCCAGGGCATAGGCGGCATGCTCAAGCGCGCCGTCACCGGCGAGGGTCTGGCGCTGATGGCCGTACGCGGCCAGGGCGAGGCGTGGTTCGCGCACGAGGCCGCGAACTGCTTCATCGTCGACATCGAGCAGGGCGACGCCCTCACCGTCAACGGCCGCAACGTCCTCTGCTTCGACCCGTCCCTCTCGTACGAGGTCAAGGCCGTGAAGGGCGTCGGCGCGGCCGGCGGCGGCCTCTTCAACAGCGTCTTCACCGGATACGGCAAGCTCGCCCTCATCTGCGAGGGCCAGCCCATCGTGATACCCGTCACCTCGTCGCAGCCCGTGTACGTGGACACGGACGCCATCGTCGGCTGGAGCGCGAACCTCGGCACCTCACTGCACCGCTCGCAGTCCTTCGGCTCGATGGTGCGCGGCGGATCGGGCGAAGCCGTGCAGCTGGTGCTCCAGGGCGAGGGCTTCGTGATCGTTCGCCCCAGCGAACTCGTCCACCAGAGGCCGAGCTGAGGCTGCGAGGGGTGGGCCGCCGCTACGGACTCGGCGGCCCGTGGGTGCTGCGCGGAGTCGACCTCGAACTCCCCCCGTCCACCCTGACGCGGATCGCCGGGACGAACGGCACCGGGAAGTCCACCCTGCTGCGGCTGCTCGCCGGCATCGACGCGCCGACGGAGGGCCGGATCGAGGGCCGCCCGCGCACGGCCTACGTTCCCGAACGCTTCCCGGCCGTGCTGCCGTTCACGGCCATCGGCTATCTGACCCGTCTGGGGCGGATCCACGGTCTCGGCCGCGCGGTGTCCCGGGCGCGGGGCCTCGCGTGGCTGGAGCGCTTCGGCGCGGCGGATCACGCCCGTACACCCCTGGCCGAACTCTCCAAGGGCACCAGCCAGAAGGTCGCCGTCGCCCAGGCCCTGCTCGCGGAACCAGGGCTCCTGGTGCTCGACGAGGCGTGGACGGGGCTGGACACCGGCGCCCGCACCGGACTCGACCTCGCGGTGGCTGAGCGGGTCGCCGCGGGTGGGTCCGTCGTCTTCGTCGACCACGACCCCCGCCGCCTGGAGGGTGCCCCGCACGCGGCGTACGAGGTGAGCGCGGGAACGCTGGTGGCGCGGCCGGCCGGACCGGAGCGCGGCGGGACTCCGGCTCCGGCCGTACGGATCGTGGCGTCCGGCGGCACCGGGCAGCCGGCGGACCTTCCGGGCGCACCCTCGTGGGAGTACGGCCCCGGCGGCACCCTCGTCCTGACCGTGGTGGCCGACCGCTCCGACGCGGTGCTGCGGGCACTGCTCACCACCCGCCCGGCCTGGCACATCCACCGGGTCGAGCCCTCCGGGGCGAGGACGGGGAGGCCCGTGTGACCGCGCTGTTCGCCTATCAGACCGCCTTGCTGCTGCGCTCCCAGCGCTGGCTGCCGCCGCTGCTCCTGTACGCGGTCTTCGTCGCCGTCGGTGTCCAGCCGGGGCAGCCCGTGCTGGACTCCCTCGGTTACACCGCCGCCGCACTGGTGCCGGTCACGGCCTGGCTGGTCAGGATCTGTGCGAACCAGGAGCCGTCGGCCGCGCGGGATGTCGCGGCGGCGGCGACCGGCGCGCCCCGGGTCCATCTGGCGGCGCTGCTCACCGCGCTGGCGGGCGCGGGCTCGCTCGGCGCGGTGGCCGTCGCCGTGGTCACCCTCGTCAGCAGGGCGTCGAGCGCGGACAACAGCGTCGCCGTCCCCCGGCTCGACGCGGGGGCGGCCGGACTGCTCGGCGCGGCCGTGTGCGTGCTGACCGGCGCCGCGGTCGGCGCGCTGTGCACCCGGCCGCTGCTGCACGGGCGCGGCTGGTCCCTCGCCGCCACCGCGCTGCTCACCCTGCTGGCCCTGGTGGGCGACGGCTCACCCGCGAAGGAGGCGGTGACCGGGCTGGTCACCGGCTCACGGACGGGCGCGGTCCCGCTGGGCCTCCTGCCGCCGGTGGCCGCGCTGCTCATCGCGGGGACGGTGGTCGCGCTGGTCTGCGCACTGACCACATGGCGCGGGCCGGCGGGCGGCACGTCGTGAGGCTCCGCCCCTGGGCCGCTTCTGGCTTGCGATGCGTCCCCTGGGCCCTGGCGGGCCCGGGGAGACCCCACGCCTGGGCCTTGGCGGGCCCGGGGAGACCCCACACCTGGGCCTTGGCGGGCCCGGGGAGACCCCAGCCCTGGGCCTTGGCGGGCCCGGGGAGACCCCAGCCCTGGGCCCTGGCGGGCCCGGGGAGACCCCAGCCCTGGGCCCTGGCGGGCCCGGGGAGACCCCAGGCACCAGACCCCGCTCCCTGACCCAGCCCGATCCATCAGAAACGCCCTAAGCTCGTCCGCATGGACGAGTCGTACTGCCGGACGCCGGGTCCCCCGGGTGCGCCGGATCCCCGGGCCACGCCGACCGCGCCGGAAGGGGACGGGCCGCCGTTCGCGGAGTGTGTGCTGTGCCGTGAGCCGACCGAGTATCCGGAGTCGGCGAAGGGCATCACCCTCTGCCCGGTCTGCGCCTGGCGCGAGGCCCAGCGGACGGCCTGCTCCGGTTGACCGCTGGCCTCCGGCCCCAGTCGTTCGGACGGGTCCTTCCGGGCCCGGGTGCCGGGGCGCCGCTCGGATGCCGGCGCGCGGCGCCTCCTCCGTAACCCTTCGGGAGCGGGCGGACGCGTCCCGGGCCATGTGCGGCCCGGCCCCGGCGAAGGATCTCAGGGCCCCGGCTTCTCGGGCGGCTTCGCCACCTTCTGGGCCGAGCGCATCAGTTCGGAGACCTTCACCGTGCGGTAGCCGCGTTTGCGCAGTTCGGGGACGATCCTCTCGATCGCCCGCTCGGTCACGGGAGCCGCGCTGCGGGTGCAGTGCAGGACCACCAGGGAGCCCGGTTTCACCCCCGCGAGCACCTGCTCGGCGACCGCGTCGGCGTCCTTGGCGAAGGCGTCCCCGCTGACGACGTCCCACTGGACGGCGGTCACCCCGGCAGGGCCGATGGCCCGCAGGGCCCGCTCGTCGTAGCAGCCGCCGGGGAAGCGGAAGTACGGGACCACATGGCGCACCCCGGCCGTGCGGAACGCGCGGAACGCGCGGTCCACATCGGCCTTCATGTTCCCTTCGGCGATCGTCGGCAGGCCGTAGCAGGGGGAGGTGAAGGCGTGGTGGCTGTAGGAGTGGTTCGCGATCTCGAAGAGCGGATCGTTGCCGATCGCCTTCGCCTGGTCCGGGTACTCCTCCGCCCAGCGGCCGGTCATGAAGATCGTCGAGGGGACCTTCATCCGCCGGAGCGCGGCGATGAGCGCGGGGTTGTCGAAGCGCTCGCCGCCCGCGGCGCGCGGCCCCTGATCGGCCGTCATATCGGCGTCGAAGGTGAGGGCGACGGTCTTCTCGGCCCGGTCGGGGGCGGTGGCCGAGCGCTCGAAGACCGGTGTCACTCCGCCCGGTCCGGGCGCCAGGTTCGGCGCGGACTGGGCCGGGACGGACTCGGGAGCGGCCGCCGTCGCCCTGCCGTGACCGCCGGTACGGGCGGGCGCGGACCCTCCGGCGGCGTCCGGCTCTCCGGTACAGCCGGACAGCACGGCGCCCAGGACGGCCACGGCCGCCAGTCTTCGTACGGAAATCATCACAAAGAGAAAGTATGTGAACTTTTCGGTGAAGCAGGGTCGCCTTGCGTCCGTGTCAGCCGTACGGCCAGGCTGTCCACCCGAGCGGGTGCGGCTCCCACCGGCCCGCGCCCGGCGGTGGCCCGGATCCGCCGCGCACGCTCAGGAGGAACGCCATGCCCCAGTCCCCGACGGCCCGGGTCCTCGCCCGGGTGGCCGACGCCGCCGCCGTGCCCGACGACCGGGGCGGCGCGGTGTGGCGGCTGGCGGAGCCGGGACGGCAGCTGGACGCGAACATCATCCGCGTACGGCCCGGGGCGCGGATCGACTCCCATGTCGAGAGCGACCTCGACGTCCTGCTGTGTGTGCTGACCGGAAGCGGTGAACTGGAGAGCGACGCCGGGCCGCAGCCCCTGGAGCCGGGGGCCGTGGCCTGGCTTCCGCGCGGCGCCCGGCGGGCGCTGTCCGCCGGGCCGGACGGGCTCGTCTGCCTCACCTCGCACCCGCGCCGGCCGGGGCTGTCGATCACCCGCGCGGCGACGGGCACGGTCGTGGCGCCCGAGACCCGTCCGGGCGACGGCGGCGAGGGCGGGGAGGCCGCCTGCATGCTGAACCGGATCTGCCCCGGCTGTGACCTCCCCGCCGAGAGCGTCGGCGCACGTCACTGCAGTCGCTGCGGTACCCGGCTGCCGTCCTGAGCCCTCTTCTGACGGGTATTCACCAACACTCCTTCGCCTTCGCGATGAGCAACTCCGTCGTCCCATCCGTACCAAGGGGCGGACGCGTACCCCGATGCCCCCGGCACCGGGCTCCGTACCCCCCAACAGGAGGCGACGAGTTGAGTCACAGGCGAATACCGAAGAGAAAGGCCATTCTGGCGGGAGCCGGTGCCGTCGGCATCGCCGCGGCGGCCGTGCTGCTGCCGCAGGCGTACGCCTCGCAGGACGGGCCGGAGCCCGAGATCCGCCCCAAGAGGCTGACCGCGGCCTCCGCGGCCGAGCTGGTGCGACAGCTCGGGCCACGGCTCGGTGCGGACACCTACGGCGGCGCGTACTACGACGCCGCCGAGCAGCAGCTCGTCGTCAATGTCGTCGGAGACGACAACAACGTCATCGTCCAGGTCAAGAAGGCCGGCGCGGTACCGCGCAGTGTCCGCAACAGCGCGAGCGACCTGCTCACCGCCAGGAACACCCTGAGCCGGCGGGCCGCGATTCCGGGCACGTCCTGGGCCGTCGACCCGAAGAACAACCAGGTCCTCGTCACGGCGGACCGCACCGTCGCCGGAGGCAAGTGGGACACCCTGGAGGCGGCGGTGAAGGCGCTGGGGCCCGGAGTGGCCCGGATCCGGAAGTCCGCCGGTGAGTTCAGGCCCTTCCTCGAAGGCGGCGACGCCGTCTTCGGCGGCGGCGCGCGCTGCTCCGTCGGCTTCAACGTGACCACCCAGGACGGCAGCCCGGGCTTCCTCACCGCCGGGCACTGCGGCGTCGCGGCCGACCGGTGGTCGGAGAGCCAGAACGGCGCGCCCGTCGGCACGGTCCAGGAGGCCGTGTTCCCGGGCGCCGGTGACTTCGCGCTGGTGACGTACGACGACCCGGCGACCGCAGCCCCCAGCGAGGTCGACCTGGGCAACGGCCAGACGGTCGCGATCAGCCGGGCGGCCGACGCGGCGGTGGGCCAGGAGGTGTTCCGGATGGGAAGCACCACCGGACTCAGCGACGGCCAGGTGACCGGTCTCGACGCCACGGTGAACTACCCCGAGGGCACGGTCACCGGTCTCATCCAGACCACGGTGTGCGCCGAGCCCGGAGACAGCGGCGGTGCGCTGTTCACCCGGGACGGCAACGCGATCGGCCTCACCTCGGGCGGCAGCGGTGACTGCACCTCGGGTGGCGAGACCTTCTTCCAGCCGGTGACCACGGCCCTCGAAGCGGTGGGCGCGCGGATCGGCACCGGTGACGCGGGCAGTGCGGGCGGCGGCGGCAACGCGGCCGGGGCGCAGCAGAACGGCGGTGCCGGGAACGACGGAGGCGCCGGTGCCGACGGCGGCGCGAACGGCGGAGACCCGAACGCGCAGAACGGAGGCGCGAACGGTGACGCCCAGAACGGCGGCGCGGACGGCGGTAACCAAGACACCGGCGGTAACCAGGACGCCGGCGGCGAGGAGGACGGCGACAGCGGCGGCGCGGGTGATGCGGGCGGCGCGGGCGGCGCCGCCAACGACGCGGCGCAGCAGTACAACTGACACCCGGCGCACCGCGCCGACCACGACCCCATGAATGCCGGGCGGGCTGAGTCTCTCAGTCCGCCCGGCGTTTTGCGTCCGGCGTCGGCCCCGGCGCGGGCCCCCCGGCCAGGACCGCCCCCGCCGAGTCCAGCGTCGCCGTCAGCTCGTCCAGCTCCGCCCGCAGCGCCCGGATCCGCTCCAGCGGCAGACCCGTGGCGTCCGCGATCCTGCGCGGCACCCCGAGCGCCTTCTCCCGCAGCGCGGCGCCCGCGGGGGTCGGCCGCGCGGTCACCGACCGCTCGTCCTCCCGGCTGCGTCTGCGCTCCACGTGTCCCGCCGACTCCAGCCGCTTCAGCAGCGGCGACAGCGTCCCGGAGTCCAGCCGCAGACGCTCGCCGATCCGCTTGACCGGCAGCTCGCCGTGCTCCCAGAGCACCAGCATCACCAGATACTGCGGATAGGTGAGCCCCAGCTCCTTCAGGGCGGTCCGGTAGACCCCGTTGAAGGAGCGGGACGCGGCGTGCAGTGAGAAGCAGATCTGGTTGTCCAGACGGAGGTACTCCGCCTCCGGCACATCGATCGGCACCGTCTTCTCCATGACGTCCAGCATACGCAGGAAGATGAGCGACGCCATTCAGTTGTACACAATTTAATTGTGTGCTCTAGTTGTTCCGGCGGATCGGCCGCCACGAGGACCCGCGACGACGCGACGCCCGCCGGACGGCCACCGACCGCACGCCACCGAGCACCGTCTCCGGCGACCCGATGAAGAGGAAGAAGAGGTAGGCACTCCATGGACGCGCTCTACACCGCAGTGGCCACCGCCAATGGGCGCGAGGGCCGCGCCGTCAGCACCGACGGACAGATCGACCTGCCGCTCGCGTTCCCCCCGGCTCTGGGCGGCGACGGCCGCGGCACCAACCCCGAGCAGCTCTTCGCCGCCGGTTACGCGGCCTGCTTCGCCAGTGCCATGGGCGCCATCGGCCGGCAGGAGAAGATCGACGTCACGGACGCCTCCGTGACCGCGGAGGTCAGCATCGGCAAGGACACCGACGGCGGCTTCGGCCTCTCCGTGGTCATGCGCGTCGAACTGCCCGACCACCTCCAGGGCGAGGCGGGGCGGGCGCTGCTGGAGAAGACCCACGCGTACTGCCCGTACTCCAAGGCCACCCGCGGCAACATCCCGGTCGAACTCGTCGTCGAGTGACACGACGGGATTCCCCCTGACCTCCCCGGCCGTCCGGATCCCTCACCTCCCCGGCCGTCCGGATCCCTCACGGCGCGAGGGCCGGGCGCGTCCCCGGAAGCCGTCCGGGCGCGTCCGGCCCCCTTCCGGGTAGCTTCCCGGGCGCGTCCGGATTTCTTACGCCCGCCGCGGGAACGAGCGGCGCGGCGGGCGACGGCGCTCAGCGCCAGGGTCCGGTGACCGCGAACGTGGTACCGGGCGTATAGCAGTTGACGTACATCGTCTCCCCGTCCGGCGAGAAGACCACGCCCGCGAACTCACCCCACTCGGGAGCCCCGGGCGTGCCCAGGTTCTGGCGGTTGCGGGCCAGTTCGTAGACCTCGCCGCGCCGGGTCACGCCGATCACGTGCTGGGCGCCGCCGCCGTCCTCACACACCATCAGACCGCCGCCGGGCGCGAGACAGATGTTGTCCGGCGACTCCCCGGGCAGCCGGACGTCGGTCCCGGGGCCGAAGACGACGGTCAGTGTCAGTCTGCGGCGCTGCGGCTCGTACTTCCACACCTGGCCGTAGTGGTCGCCCGCCGAGCCCTCGCCGCTGCGGGCGTAGCTGGACACGAAGTACACCGAGCGCCCGCCCCAGTAGCAGCCCTCCAGCTTCTGGGCGTGCGTGATGCCTCTGGGCCCGAAGTCCTGCTCCCGGATGGGGGTCTGCCGGGCCAGGACGTCGGGCACGGGCACCCATTCCACCCGTCCGAAGGACGTCCCGGGCTCGTCGATCGCGGACAGGTCCGGTACGCCCGGCACCCGCATGGCCTCCAGCTCCCCGCCCGCGCGCAGGGAACCCGTCCCGCCGAGCGGACGGTCCGGGAGGAAGCGGTAGAACAGCCCGAACGGCCACTGGAAGGCGTCCTCGGTCTCGTACACGATCCCGCTGTACGGGTCGAGGGCGACCGCCTCGTGCTGGAAGCGGCCCATCGCGGTCAGCGGCACGGCGCCGGTGCGGCGGGGGTCGGCGCCGTCGACCTCGAAGACGAAGCCGTGGTCCTTGGTGCAGCCGTTGGTGCCGGCCCGGTCCTCGTTCTCCTCGCAGGTCAGCCAGGTGCCCCAGAGGGTCTGTCCGCCCGCGCAGTTCACGGCCGTACCGGCGATCGCGACCCGTTCCGCGACCACCTCGCCGCGGCTGTCCAGCTCCAGGGACGTACAGCCGCCCCTGGCGGCCGGGTCGTAGGTGAGACCGTCGACGGGCGGCACGCCGAGCCGGGCGGTGTGCCGGGTCTCGTGGTTGCGCACCAGAAGCGTTCTGCCCCGGCGGGCGGCGAAGGCGCCCATACCGTCGTGGTTGCCGGGGACCGTGCCCTCGCCGGAGCGGAGGGGGTCGCCCTCCCGGGAGAGGACCGTGTAGCGGAAGCCCTTCGGCAGATCGAGCAGTCCGTCCGGGTCGGGGACGAGCGGGCCGTATCCGCGGCGCCCGTGGGCCTCGGCGGTGCCCGCGAAGAGTTCGGAGAGGGTGCCGCTGAAGGCGATCCCGGCCGCCAGTGCGCCGGTACCGGCCAGCAGTCGGCGTCGTGTCGTGGGGGCATGGGGCAACTCCCTGCTGGGGACAGAGATATGACCCGCACGTGTCTAGCACGCACCCGGCGGGCGCGTGAACCGTGTCGGTCACGGTGCCCCGGTGTCGGCCGGATCCCGCCGGCCCGCCGTGCGGCCCGGTGTTCACGGGTGCGGTACGGCGGCCGGCCGGGGCCTTCGGCGGACGGCCGGAGGCGGCCTCCGCGGCGGCGGGCCCGGGTGCCCTGGCCGGGTCCTCCGTCCCCGGAGCCGGCCCCCACGGACCGGAACCGGAACCCCGGACCCGGGGTCACCGGGCCGGGCCCGGGCATGGCCCCGGCCCGGACCCGGCGTCCCGGCTCAGGCCAGTTCGGCGGTGAGCGTGATGGTCGTCCCCGTGAGCGCCTGGCTCACCGGGCAGTTCTTCTTGGCGTCCTCGGCGGCCGACTGGAAGCCTTCGGCGTCGAGGCCGGGAACCTCGCCGCGCACGGTGAGATGGATACCGGTGATGCCCTCGCCGGGCTGGAAGGTGACATCGGCCTTGGTCTCCAGCCGGGTCGGGGGGTTGCCCGCGCCCGTCAGGCCGTGCGAGAGGGCCATCGAGAAGCAGCTGGAGTGCGCGGCCGCGATCAGCTCCTCCGGGCTGGTCTTGCCATTGGCCTTCTCGGCGCGGGACGGCCAGGAAACCGGCTGGGAACCGATGCCGGACGAGTCGAACGTGACCGTGCCCGATCCCTTGAGCAGCTCGCCTTCCCAGACCGTGTGTGCCGTGCGCGTGGTGGCCATGGTGTGAATCCCTTCTGACGAACGGTGGTTACGCCCCCGAACCTACTGCCCCGCCACGGCCTTCGCGTCCCGGGCCAGCGCCGTGAGACGCGAGATCGCCCGGAAGTACTTCTTCCGGTAGCCGCCGTTCAGCATCTCGTCACTGAACAGCCGGTCGAAGGGGAGCCCGGAGGCGAGCACCGGCACCTCCCGGTCGTACAGCCGGTCGGCGAGCACCACCAGCCGCAGCGCGGTCGACTGGTCCGGCACCGCCCCCACATCGGTGAGACACACCGCCCGGATGCCGTCGGTGAGCGCGCCGTACCGGCTCGGGTGCACCTTCGCCAGATGCTCCAGCAGCCCCGGGAAGCCGTCGAGGGACGCGCCCTCGGTGGCGTACGCGGCCTTCGCGACCACCTCGTCGGAGTACGGGGGAGGGGCCTCGGGCAGCCCCCGGTGGCGGTAGTCCTCGCCGTCGATGCGCAGGGGGCGGAAGTGTGCGGAGAGCCCCTGGATCTCGCGCAGGAAGTCGGCGGCGGCGAACCGGCCCTCGCCGAGCTTTCCCGGCAGGGTGTTGGAGGTCGCGGCCAGCGCGACGCCCGCCTCCACCAGCTTGCCGAGCAGGGAGGAGACGAGGACGGTGTCGCCCGGGTCGTCCAGTTCGAACTCGTCGATGCACAGCAGCCGGTGCCCGCTCAGGGTCCGTACGGTCTGCTGGAAGCCCAGCGCGCCGACGAGATTCGTCAGCTCCACGAAGGTGCCGAACGCCTTGAGGGAGGGCTCGGCCGGGGTGGCGTGCCACAGGGACGCCAGCAGATGGGTCTTGCCGACGCCGTAGCCGCCGTCGAGATACACACCGCGCGGCCCGGCGGGGACGGCGGGCCTGCGGGCGAACCAGCGCCGTCGGCCCGCGCCGCTCGCGTGCGCACCGCCGAGGCCCGCCGCGAACGAGCCGAGGACGGAGACCGCCTCGCGCTGACTGGGCTGGTCCGGGTCGGGTACGTACGTGTCGAAGCGCACCGCGTCGAAGCGCGGCGGAGGCACCATCTCCGCGACGAGCCGGTCGGCGGGGACACGCGGTTCGCGGGCGCACAGGGAGAGCGGGCCCGCTTCGGCTATGGCACTGGTGGCAGGGGTCGGCACAGTTCCCCACTGTAAGCGCCGTGCCAGACTGCACGTCATGCGACGCCTGCTCCCTGTGACCGACCAGACACCGATCGAGGACCGCGAGTGGTCCCTGGACGAGCTGGCCGACGCCTACGCGTATCCGGACGTGATCCCCGGATCCGCCGGGCACCCCGCGACGGCGCCCGAAGACCCGACGACGCCCGCAACCGGGACCGGGACGACGCCCGGAACCGCGGGTGCGACCGGCGGTGGGACCGGGGGCCGCGTTGCGACCGGGGCCTGGCTGCGGGCGAACATGGTCTCGTCGCTCGACGGCGCGGCCCAGCACGAGGGGCGCTCGCAGCCGCTGTCCAGCGACGCCGACATGCGGATCTTCGGGGTGCTCAGGGGGCTCGCGGACGCGGTGGTGGTGGGCGCGGAAACGGTCCGTCAGGAGGGGTACCGGCCCGCGCGCGCCCGCGACGCCTTCGCCGCCCGCCGGGCCGCCGCCGGCCAGGGGCCCGCCCCCGCGATCGCCGTGGTCAGCGCCTCGCTCGACCTGGACTTCTCCCTGCCGCTCTTCGCCCGGCCGCTGGTGCCGACCCTGGTGCTGACGGGGGCCGCGGCGCCCCCGGACCGGATCCGGGCGGCGGAGAAGGCGGGCGCGGAGGTGGTGGTCGCCGGTGACGGGTCCGGCGCCGAGCCGGCGCGGGCGGTACGGGCGCTGGCCCGGCGCGGGCTGACCCGGCTGCTCACCGAGGGCGGGCCGCGGCTGCTGGGTCAGTTCGTGGCCTCCGGCACGCTGGACGAGTTCTGTCTGACCCTCGCGCCGGTGCTGACGGCGGGCGACGCCCAGCGGATCGCCGGGGGGCCCGGCCCCGCCGTGCCGGACCGGTTCGCACTGGTGTCCGTACTGGAGGAGGCGGGCTTCCTCTTCACCCGATACCGTCGCATCTGACAATCTGCGGAATTCGCCGTTCCGGTTAGCTCCGGCTGGGCACACTTACTCTCGCAGACCCCGTGCGGGCACGGGGAAGGATGGTTTCCGCAGAAGGGGTCCTGACGTGTTCACAAGCGTACTGATGATCGAGAAGCCCCTGACCTCGGACGATGTGGATTTTGTCACCACTCTCCATGGGGACGAGGGTGCCTCCTTCGTCGTGCTGATGCAGCCCCGCGGCGATCAGGCCGACGTCCTGCTGCGCGCCATCGACGATGTGGCGCTCGGCGAGCTGAGGGACGCCGTCCGCGAGGGCGATGTGCCCGAGGGGGCCGCGGCCCAGGCCCCCGCCCGGCTGGCTCTGGAGCACTCGCTCGCCTCCCTGCGCGCGGCCGGCTGCCAGGCGTCGGGCCAGGTCGTCGAGGACCATCCGCTCGACAGGCTCAAGGCCGTCGTCGACGAGTCGGGCGCGGACGAGGTGATCGTGCTGACGGCGCCGCACTACGTGGAGGAGTTCTTCCACCGGGACTGGGCGTCCCGGGCGCGGCACAAGGTCGGCGTCCCGGTGCTCAAACTCTTCGCGCACAGCGAATAGGCTGGGGGCTTCCCGTCCGCGTGGAACGTTTGCGCCGCGCGCGGGGGAGAACGCGCAGGAACCACCCATCGGAAGACCCCCGGACGCCTCGCGCGCACCGGGCGGCGACCGGCCCCGTACGCACCACCTGGGAGACACACGCATGGCATCCGCCGTCCCTGACGCCATGGAACGCCCGCACTTCATCGGCATCGGCGGCGCCGGGATGTCGGGCATCGCGAAGATCCTCGCCCGGCGCGGCGCCGAGGTCGCGGGCAGTGACGCCAGGGAGTCGTCCACGGCGGACGCCCTGCGCGCCCTCGGCGCCACCGTCCACATCGGCCACGAGGCCGGTCATCTCGCCGATGACGCGACCTGTGTCGTCGTCTCCAGCGCGATCCGCCCCGACAACCCGGAGCTGGTGCGCGCCGCCGAGCTGGCCGTCCCGGTCGTCCACCGCTCCGACGCGCTGGCCTCCCTGATGACCGGGCTGCGCTCGATCGCGGTCGCGGGCACCCATGGCAAGACCACCACCACCTCCATGCTGGCGGTGGCGCTCACCGGCCTCGGTCTCGACCCCTCGTACGCCATCGGCGGCGATCTGGAGGGCCCCGGCACCAACGCCCGCCACGGCGACGGCGACATCTTCGTCGCGGAGGCGGACGAGAGCGACCGCAGCTTCCAGAAGTACGAACCCCAGGTCGCGATCGTCCTCAACGTCGAGCTGGACCACCACGCCAACTACGCCTCGATGGACGAGATCTACGAGTCCTTCGAGATCTTCACGCAGAAGATCGTCCCCGGCGGCACCCTGGTGATCTCCGCGGACCAGCCGGGCGCGGTGGAGCTGACCGCGCGCGTCCGGGACGGCGCCGCCCCGGCCACGGCGGAGGACGGCCGGGAGATCCCCGAAGGGGACCGGGCCACGGCGGAGGACGTCCGGAGCGCGCGGGATCTGAAGATCGTCACCTACGGCGAGTCCGCGTCGGCGGACGTCCGGGTCCACCGGATCACCCCGCGCGGCCTGACCAGTGAGGTCACCGTCGTCCTCGACGGCCGCTTCCTCACCTTCACCGTCGCCGTCCCCGGCCGCCACTACGCCCTCAACGCCGTCGCCGCGCTCGCCGCGGGCGTCGCCCTCGGCATCCCCGCGCACAATCTCGCCTCGTCGATCGGCACGTACACCGGCGTCAAGCGCCGCCTCCAGCTCAAGGGCGAGGCGGCGGGCGTCCAGGTCGTCGACTCCTACGCCCACCACCCGACCGAGATGACCGCCGACCTCGAAGCCATGCGGGGCGCGGCGGCGGACTCCCGGCTGCTGGTGGTCTTCCAGCCGCATCTGTTCTCCCGCACCCGCGAACTGGGCAAGGAGATGGGCGACGCCCTCGCGCTGGCCGACGCGTCCGTGGTCCTCGACATCTACCCGGCGCGCGAGGACCCGATCCCCGGTATCACCAGTGAGGTGATCATCGCCGCGGCCCGCGCGGCGGGCGCCGATGTGACCGCCGTCCACGACAGGGAGTCGGTGCCCGACGCGATCGCGGGAATGGCCAAGCCCGGCGATCTCGTTCTCACCATGGGCGCGGGCGATGTCACGGACCTCGGTCCGCTGATCCTGGCCCGCCTGTCGAGCTCCCGCCCGCCGAGCTGAGGAAGCGAGTCCCATGGCGTACGACATCGAGAAGCCCGAAGAGCAGTGGCGTGCCGAGCTGAGCCCCGCGGAGTACCAGGTCCTGCGGAAGGCCGGCACGGAACCCGCGTTCACCGGGGAGTACACCGACACCAAGACGCCGGGCGTGTACTCGTGCCGGGCGTGCGGGGCCGAGCTGTTCCGCTCGGACGCCAAGTTCGCGTCGCACTGCGGCTGGCCGTCCTTCTACGACCCGAAGGACACCGACGCGGTCGAGCTGATCGAGGACCGCTCCCACGGCATGGTCCGCACCGAGGTCAGGTGCGCGCGCTGCGGATCGCACCTCGGGCATGTCTTCGAGGGCGAGGGCTATCCCACCCCGACCGACCAGCGGTACTGCATCAACAGCATCTCGCTGCGGCTGGCCCCGGACGAGACCTGACGACGACCGCCCCCGCCGCCGCGGGCACAGGGCGGGTGCGAGGCCCGGCCCGGGGCGCTCGGGCCCCGGCCCGCGACGCTTCCCGGGCTCCCGGGCCCGGCGGTGGGCGGGTGCGAGGGCGTCACCCGGGCTCGCCGTCCGGGCGACGGTCGACCTCCGCCTCCGGCCCATCGCCCCCTGGTCCGGCCTCGCGGTCCTCGCGGCGTACGCGACGGGGGCGCTGCTCGTCGGCTGCACAAGCCTGGTGCCGCGCGACGCGTGAGGACGGGGGCGCGGGGGTGGGGCCCTGTGCGGGCCCTCGCGGGGCTCCGGGCCCCTGACCCCGCGCCTCCATCGCCGGCGGGGCTGAATGTGCGGGTCTCCATGTCCGGCGTCCTGGTCGACCGGGTCCCCGGGCTTCGCCCGGAGCGGGATCCGGCCACCGGATTCCCCGTGGCCGCCGGTGCGAGAATGCGCGTATGCCCGCCCAACCGCCGCCACAGGCACCGCCGCCCCACCTGCTGGCCCGTGCCCGGGAGCTCGCCCGGCCCGGACGGCGGCGTGTCCTCGGCATCGCCGGCGCCCCGGGGGCGGGCAAGTCCACGCTCGCCGGGCAGATCGTCGCCGCGCTGGACGGACTCGCCGTCCTCGTGCCCCTGGACGGCTTCCATCTCGCCCGCGGGGAACTGGACCGTCTCGGCCGCGCCCACCGCAAGGGCGCGCCCGACACCTTCGACCCGGACGGATACGCCGCCCTGCTCACCCGGCTGCGCACGCCCGAACCCGGCACCACCGTGTACGCGCCCGGCTTCGACCGGACCCTGGAGGAACCGGTCGCCGGCAGTATTCCCGTGCCGCCGGAGGTTCCGCTGGTCGTCACCGAGGGAAACTATCTCCTCCATGACACCGGCCCCTGGGCGCGTATCCGCCCGCTTCTCGACGAGATCTGGTTCCTCGAACTCGAACCGGGAGTCCGCGTACGCCGTCTTGTGGACCGCCATGTGCGCTTCGGCAAGGAGAGGGCGTACGCCGAGCGCTGGGTGCACGACTCCGACGAGGCCAACGCGCGCCTGGTCGCCCGGGGCCGGGACCGGGCCGACCTCGTCGTTCCGATGTCGTAAACCTCCCTTTCGCCTGGCGGAGCCGCCGGGGTGGGTACGCTCGAAGTCGGGGCAGGGCAAGCGAGTGAAAGGCGGATGACGTGGGGTTGTTCCGGCGAGGGCCGAAGCGCGACGGACGCGATACACCCCGGGACCCCGAGTTCTCCTACTTCTCGGCCGACGAGGGCGCGCGTTTCCGCGGCCTCGTGCGGGAGGCATTCGCCGAGCACGGCCTGGAGGTGACCGTCTACGCGGATGTGGTGTCCGACAGCGCCGGCCGGCAGTTCGGGCTGGCCAACCTCGCGGCGGTCCTCCACAACGACGACCGGGGGCCGCGCGGCTGGCCCGAGCTGGTGCGCCGGCACGTGGGGATGGTGCTGCGCACCATGGACGCGCCCTCCGCGCTGGACACCCTGCCGACCGAGCAGATCCGGGCCCAGCTCTACCCCCGGGTCCTCGGCGCCGAGGGCTTCGACCCCGAGAACTTCGGCTATGCGCGCCCCCTCGCGCCCGGACTGTACGAGATCATCGCCCTCGATCTCCCGGAGAGTGTCATGATGCTCACCGACGAGGCGCTGGAGCCCCTCGGTGATCTCCAGTACCTGCGTGACCAGGCGCTCTACAATCTGCGCGGTCTGCCGATCGAGGGCCATGAGAGCGTCAAGGGCGACGACGGGATGCGCTTCGAGGTGATCCTCGGCGACTCCTTCTACACCGCGAGCCGGGTCCTCGCGCTGGAGAGCGTCGTACGCGAGGCGACGGGGGAGCAGCTCACCCCCGACGGCGCGCTGGTGGCGATGCCGTTCCGGCATCAGCTCGCCTTCCACGTCATCCGCGATGTCGGCCTCATTCCCGCGCTCAACGGCATGACCGCCTTCGCGGCCTCCGGCTACGCCGACACGCCCGGTGCGATCAGCCCGTACGTCTACTGGTGGCGCGACGGCACCCTCACCCAGCTCAGCGATCGCGACGAGGACGGCGAGGGGCTGCGGATCGTGGTCGGAGAGGAGTTCCAGGACCTGCTGGAACGCCTGGTCACCGAGGACCGGCGCCGCAGGTCCGACGACGACTGAGACGAACCCCCGGGACCGGCCCCGCGGCCGTGCCCGGGGAACGGGTCCCATGGCGGCGGCGGGGTCGCGTCGGTGCGCGGGCGCGGGCAGGATGGGCGCATGGCCAACCCACCCGTGCCCTTCACCGCAGAGGACTACCGCGCCCGGATGAGCCGCGCCGCACGGGCGGCCGACGAGGCCGGACTCGCGGGCGTGCTGGTCGCGCCCGGGCCCGACCTGGTGCATCTCACCGGGTACCGCCCGCCCGCCGCCACCGAACGCCTCACGCTGCTCGTGCTCGTGGCCGGCCGGGACCCGGTTCTGGTCGTGCCGGCCCTGGAGGCGCCGGACGCCGCGAAGGCGGTCGGCGCGCCTGTGCTGACCCTGCGGGACTGGACCGACGGCAGGGATCCGTACGCGCTCACCGCACCGCTGCTCGGCGCGTCCGGCCGGTTCGCCGTCAGCGACAACACCTGGGCCATGCATCTGCTGGGCCTGCAGAGGGCGCTGCCGTCGTCGTCGTACGTCGCGCTGACCGACGCGCTGCCGATGCTGCGCGCGGTGAAGGACGCGCACGAACTGGAGCGGCTGGCCGCGGCGGGAGCCGCCGCCGACGCCACGTACGAGGAGATCGTGAAACTCCGGTTCGCCGGGCGGAAGGAGACGGAGGTCGCCCGCGATCTCGCCTCCCTGCTGCGGCAGTTCGGCCACTCGCAGGTGGACTTCACGGTCGTCGGCTCCGGTCCCAACGGGGCGAACCCGCACCACGAGGCCGGTGACCGGACCATCGGGCACGGCGACATGGTCGTCCTGGACTTCGGCGGCCTGATGGAGGGATACGGCTCCGACACCACCCGTACGGTCCATGTGGGCGAGCCCGCCCCCGCCGAGCAGCACATCCACGATGTCGTACGGGAGGCCCAGGAGGCCGGGGTCGCGTCGGTGCGGCCCGGCGTCGCCTGCCAGGAGGTGGACCGGGCCGCCCGCGCGATCATCGAGGAGGCCGGGTACGGCGATCTGTTCATCCACCGCACCGGCCACGGCATCGGCGTCACGACCCATGAGCCGCCGTACATGATCGAGGGCGAGGAGCAGCCGCTCGTGCCGGGGATGTGCTTCTCGGTCGAGCCGGGGATCTATCTGCCGGGCCGGTTCGGCGTCCGGATCGAGGACATCGTGACGGTGACCGAGGACGGCGGCCGCCGCCTGAACAACACACGCCGTGAGATGGCGCTCGTGGAGTAGACCCGCCCCGGCCACCGGTCCCGTGCCGCGCCGTCACCCGTCCCCGCTCCCGGTCGGCAGGGGCACCTCGCGGTCCGGTCCCGCGCCCTACCGCCCCGGAACCCGGGGCCGGCCGCCTGCCCTCCCGGCCGGTCTCCCGCTACCCGCTCAGCCTGCTCAGCATCTCGTACGGATACGGCAGCGGCTTCTCGCTCGCCGCCGCCAGCCGCGCCGACTGCTCCGGCGTCAGCTCCCACCCCACCGCGCCGAGATTGTCCACGAGCTGCTCATGGGTGCGCGGGCCGATGATCGGCGCGGTGACCCCCGGCTGCTCCT
Organism: Streptomyces sp. NPDC004609; assembly: GCF_042873655.1. Taxonomy (NCBI): domain Bacteria; kingdom Bacillati; phylum Actinomycetota; class Actinomycetes; order Kitasatosporales; family Streptomycetaceae; genus Streptomyces; species Streptomyces sp. NPDC004609. The sequence goes on from NZ_JBIALS010000007.1 coordinate 77,096, forward strand.
GAACCCACCGGAGCGCCACCTGGGACGGCGTCCGCCCGGTCTCCCCGGCCACCTCCAGCACCGCGTCCATGACCCGCCAGGTCTCCTCGGTGGCCTTGGCCCGCCAGCCCTCCTCGCCCGACTGCTCCTGCCAGTACGCCTCGCGCGAGCCGGCCGGGACGGACTCCATCCCGCGGCGGTACTTGCCGGTCAGCCAGCCGCCCGCGAGCGGGCCCCACGGGATGACGCCGACGCCCCGCTCCGCACAGAGCGGCAGCAGCTCCCACTCCGTCTCCCGGCACAGCAGGTTGTAGCGCGGCTGGAGGCACACATACGGCTCCCAGCCCCGGTGCTCCGCCAGGTCGAGGGCGCGCTGGAGCTGGGACGCCGTCACATTGCTCGCGCCGATGTGGCGGACCTTGCCCGAGGTCACCAGGGTGTCGAGCGTCGCCAGGGTCTCCTCAAGGGGGGTCGTGGAGTCCCAGATGTGTGTCTGGTAGAGATCGATGTAGTCGGTGCCGAGCCGCCGCAGGCTCGCCTCCACCGCCGCGAGGATGTGCTTGCGGCCGAGTCCGCGGTCGTTGGCCGCGTCACCCATCCGCCCCCAGACCTTCGTCGCGATGACAAGATCGTCCCGCCGCCGGTTCCTGAGCCAGCGGCCGAGGATCTCCTCCGACTCGCCCTGTCCGTACATGTCGGCGGTGTCGATGAAACAGCCGCCCGCCTCGGTGAAGCCGTCGAGGACACGGTGTCCGGACGCGTCGTCGGCGAACGCCATGGTGCCCAGGCACAGTTCGCTGACCCGCAGTCCCGTCCTGCCGAGATTCGTGAGTTCCATGACAGACGACCCTAAGGCTGTCCCGCAGGAGGCGGAGCGCACGCGAAGGGAGGCGTCACTCGTCGGCCAGCACGACGCACGACTCCGGCCCCAGCCGCAGCACTCCGTCCGGGCCGGGCGGCTCCACGGGCTCCCACGCCGCCAGCACCCGCGCGCTCCCGCCGCCCGCGCCCCCGCCGAGGGGGATGGCGGCGGCCGTACCGGACAGATTGACCGCGATCCTCAGATCACCACGCCGGACGGCGAGCCAGCGTGCCTCCTCGTCGTACGCCACCTTCACCGTGGCCAGATCGGGATCGGTCAGATCGGACTGCGTACGGCGCAGGGCGATCAGCTCCCGGTGCCACGCGAGCAGCCGGGCGTGGGGCTCGTGCTCCTGTTCCGAGCGGTCGAGCCGGGAGCGTTCGAAGGTGGCGGGGTCCTGCGGGTCCGGGACCTCGGCGGCCGCCCAGCCGTGGGACGCGAACTCCCGCCGCCGCCCCCGGCTCACCGCCTTCGCGAGATCCGGGTCCGTGTGGTCGGTGAAGTACTGCCAGGGCGTACGGGCCCCCCACTCCTCGCCCATGAACAGCATCGGGGTGAACGGACCCGTCAGCACCAGCGCCGCCGCGCAGGCCAGCAGACCGGGGGAGAGCGTCGCCGAGAGCCGGTCTCCCAGGGCGCGGTTGCCGATCTGGTCGTGGGTCTGGGCGTATCCCAGGAAGCGGTGGGCCGGTGTGGCCACCAGATCCACCCGCCGGCCGTGGGTGCGGCCCCGGAAGGCGGAGTACGTGCCGTCGTGGAAGAAGACCCGGGTGAGCGTCCGGGCGAGCGCGGCGAGGGGGGCCGCGGCGAAGTCGGCGTAGTAGCCCTGTGACTCGCCGGTCAGGGCGGTGTGCAGGGCATGGTGGAAGTCGTCGTTCCACTGGGCGGCGAGCCCGAGGCCGCCCGCTTCCCGGGGGGTGGTCGTCGCCGGATCGTTCCGGTCGGACTCGGCGATCAGGAACAGCGGCCGGCCGAGATCGGCGGAGAGGGCTTCCACGGCGGCCGCCAGCTCCTCCAGGAACGTCAGCGCGCGGGTGTCGGCGAGCGCGTGGACCGCGTCCAGCCGCAGCCCGTCGAGCCGGTAGTCCCGCAGCCAGGCCAGCGCGCTGCCCCGCAGAAAGGCGCGCACCTCGTCCGAGCCGGGCGCGTCCAGGTTGACCGCCGGGCCCCAGGGCGTGTGATGGGTGCCGGTGAAGTACGGGCCGAAGGCGGGCAGATGGTTCCCCGAGGGGCCGAGGTGGTTGTGGACCACGTCCAGCACCACCCCGAGGCCGTGCCGGTGCGCGGTGTCGACGAAGCGCTTCAGCGCGGGGGGACCGCCGTAGGGCTCGTGCACCGCCCACGGGGACACACCGTCGTACCCCCAGCCGCGCGTGCCGGGGAAGGGGCAGAGCGGCATCAGCTCCACATGGGTGACGCCGAGCGCGGCCAGTTCGCCGAGCCGCCCGGCCGCCGCGTCGAGGGTGCCCTCGGGGGTGTACGTCCCGATGTGCAGCTCGTACAGGACCGCGTCCCGCAGCCCGCGCCCCGGCCAGTCGTGCCGCCAGACGTGGGTGTCGGGCAGGACGACGGCGCTCGGGCCGTCGGGGCCGTCGGGCTGGCGGCGCGACCGCGGATCGGGCCGCACCGGGCCGCCGTCCAGCGCGAAGCCGTACCGGGTGCCGTCGGACGCGTCGGCCTCCGCGCTCCACCAGCCCGGACGGCCCACGACCCGCTCCATGGGCCGGTCCGCGCCCTCCAGCCACAGCGCGACGCGCTCCTCGGCCTGCGGCGCCCACACCTCGAACAGCACTGGCGGTCCCCTTGTCGTCGACGGCCCCGGTCCGGGGTTCCCATCCTGGCAAGCCCGGGGTCCGGCAGGGGTGTCGTTACTCCCATTGAGGTCATGGCGGTCGCGGACGCGGGAGCCCCGGCGCCCGGACCCGCCGTCCGACCATGCGCCGGACCTTGCGCCGGGCCTTGGGCCTTCCGCCGGGCCTTGTGCCGGGCACGCCCTCCGCGCGGACAGGGCTCCCCGTCGGGCCCGGGAGATCAGTCGCCGGACGCGATCGCGCCGCCCTTAGTGTCGTCCCCTGTGACCGAACTCCCCTCGCACCTGGCTGAAACGGCGGACGCCTACGACGCCGTCGCCGTTCACTACTCCGAACCCTGATCACCGCACCCGGCGAGGGACGCTCCCTGGACATCGGCCCGGGGATCGGAGGCGCGCGTCGCTCACCGCGGTGCGCCCCGGGCACGGCGCCCGCCCCGCCGCGCGGCCGTGCTACGCGACCTTCGGGCCGCAGCGCATGCCGATGTACACGCACCCCGTGCCGTCCGGCAGCGTGGAGAAGACGACGGGCATGTAGTCCTCGCTGAACGCCGCGCCCACCCCCGTACCGGCGAAGACCGTCTCCGTCACCGGCACCAGGTCGATCTCCAGGGGCTCGGAGAAGTCCTTCATGCCGTCGACGAACTCGTACACCGCGTGCCCCGCGCCGTCCCGCTCGGTCACGGTGATGATCACGCCCTCGCGCCGGTACGTGCCGACGAGGGGCGCGAAGTCGACCACGGGCGGCCGGGCCGGCGGGGCGAAGGGCGGCGGCATCGTCACCCCGGCCACGTCGGCGAGCAGTTCCCGGTAGAGCGCCGCGTACAGCTCACGCGCACCGCCGCCGTTGGTGAGCAGCGCGACCGCCACCCCCGCCGACGGCACCACGCGCAGATAGCCGTACTGCCCGATCGAGGCGCCGTCGTGCCCGTAGCCCCGGACGCCGCCCCAGTCGTACAGGGTCCAGCCCAGCCCCCAGCCGTCCGCGCTGACCGTCCACTTGTCCGGGGAGTCGACCACGCGCCGCTGCATCAGCGTGACGGTCTCCTCGGAGAGCACCCGCGTGCCGTCCTGCGCCACACCGCCGTTGAGGTGCATCCGCGCGAGCCGCGCGAGGTCCCCGGCCGTCGCGATGACCCTGCCGTACGGGCCCGCCGAGCGCGGCATCATGTCCCAGGACGGCGCCGGGTCCGGGTCCCGGCCCGGCTCGCCGAGGTGTCCCATCGCCGCGCGGAACCGCAGTGCCTCCTCGGGCAGCGTCATCGTGTGCGTGACGCCGAGCGGGGTGAGGAGCAGGTCCCTCAGCGCCTCGTCCCAGACCTTGCCGGTCACCACCTCGACGATCCGGCCGAGCACGTTGTACCCGACGCTGCTGTACGAGATCGCGGTGCCGGGCGGGCAGTCGAGCGCCACGTCCTTCGCGGCCTCGACATACTGGGCGAGGCAGTCGTCACCGCGCCCGCTGTCGTGGGTGAAGTCGCAGGTGAGGCCGCTCGTATGGCTGAGCAGCCGGCGTGTGGTGATCGCCCTGGTCACCTCGGGGCCGGCGACGGAGAACTCCGGCAGTACGTCCACGACCGGCGCGTCCAGGTCCAGTTCACCGGATTCGGCGAGCCGCATGATCAGGGTGGCGGTGTAGATCTTCGCGATCGAGCCCATCTGGAAGACCGAGTCGGTCGTCGCCTCCACGCCCGTGCCGCGGTGCAGTACACCACTGGCCAGCTCGTGGACGGTCCCGTCGACGAGGACCGCCAGCGACGCGCCCGGGACGCGGTGCCGGGCGCGCAGCTCGTCGAGGCGGGCCTGCCAGTGGGCGAGGTCCAGCCTCCGGCCCGCCGGGTCGCGGGTCCCCCGCTCGCCCCCGGCGTCCCGGTTGCCCTGCTCGTCCCGCTTCACGTTCTGCGACATGCCTGCTCCCATCCGGTGCGTACAGCGTTCCCTCGATGCGAACACTGTACGCACGACGGAACAGTGTTCGCAAGATGCGTACAGCGTGCGCTACCGTGGGGGAGAACCAGCGGGAACGAGCAGGGACGAGGGCGCCGTATGCCAGCCGACAGGAAGCCGACCGCATCGGTGTGGACCCGGCCGCGCCCCCGGCAGCGGGAGCAGCTGACCCGCGAGCAGATCGTGGCCGCGGCGATCGAGCTGCTGGACGCCGAGGGCATCGAGGCGCTCAGCATGCGCAGGCTCGGCACCCGCCTGGGCGCCGCGGCCACGTCCCTCTACCGGCATGTGGCCAACAAGGACGAGCTGATCGAGCTGGTCGTGGACCACGTCTACGGCGAGCTGGAGGTATTTGACGGCGCCGACGGCACCGGGTGGCGGGCGGCCGTCACCCGCACCGCCGCCGATCTGCGGGCGATGACGCTGCGCCACCCCTGGATCGCCCCCGAGCTCGGCCAGGTCGGCCTCGTCCACATCGGCCCGAACGCCCTGCGGATGTCGTCGGGACTGCTCGCGCAGTTCGAGGCGGCGGGCTTCCCCGCGGACGAGAGGGACCAGGCCACGGGGACGCTCACGGCGTATGTCATCGGGATCGCGACCGCCGAGGCCGCGTACCTCTCGCTGATCGCCCGCAGCGGCAGGACCGAGCAGGAGTGGGTGGCGGGCCTGCGCCCGGCCTTCGACGCGGCCTCGCGGGAACACCCGCGGCTGCGGGAGGGAAGCTCAGCCCGGCAGGACGTGCACCCGCGGCAGATCCGCGACGACGACTTCCGCTACGGGCTCGACCGGGTCCTCGACGGCCTGACGGCCCGGCTCGGCACCTGAGCCGACGAGCCCGCGGCGGCTTCGGGAGCCATCGGGAGCACCGGGACGCGGCGACAGGTGACGCCGGGGCCCGACGTCACCCGATCCTGCGGTCCTGACGGGCTCGGCACCCGCCGGGAGAGCCGGATCGTCATACGGCTCGCCGTGCGAAGGGGCACGACGACCCCTTCGCACGGCGAGCAGCGGGTCAGATTCCGAAGGGAGCCGCGTAGCGCACGGTCCCGCTCGGCAGCGGATGCGCCTCATCGAGAGCCATGGCCATCATGGCGTCGTCGGGCACGTCGATGGTCAGGCCGATGCCGTGGGCGGAGGCGCGGGTGAAGCCGAACCGCGGGTAGTACGCCGGGTGCCCGAGGACCGTGACATAGCGCTCGTCCCTGTCCTTCGCCGCCCGGAGCGCGGCACGGATGGCGGCGGAGCCGGCGCCGGTCTTCTGGTACTCGGGGAGTACGGCGACGGGTCCCAGGCACAGGGCCGGGGTGTCGCCGATGTGGCAGCGGGTCAGCAGTGCGTGGGCGACGACTTTCCCGTCCGCGCCGGTGGCGACGAGGGACAGGCCGTCGATCCACGAGGAGTCGGCGCGCAGGGCGTCGACGAGGTCGGCCTCCCCGGGGGTCTCGAACGCGGCGAGGTCGATGTCGCGGATGGCGGCGGCGTCGGCGGAGGTCTCGGGGCGGGTGGCCCAGTCAGCCATGGTGGTTGTCCCGTTCGTGTGTGCGTGGGTGGGGTCGTGGGGGCGGAGGATGTACGCGGCGTAGCGGTACTCGCCGCCGTGCTCGCGCCGCAGGAAGATCTCTTCCCGCAGCGCGGCGAGCGCGTCGCTCATGCCGGGGAGCGACGGGTCCGCGCGGGCGATCCGCTCGGTGAGCGGGGTGTAGTACTCGTCCCACCAGTCGCTTTCCGGCAGCGGCCAGTGGGCGTCGGTCCGGTAGCCGGCCGCTCCGGCGGCCTCGGTGTTCGCCACACCCGTGCGCAGCGGGTAGACCGCGTCCCAGTACGCGCGCGTCGTGGCGGAGGGGCTGGTGGTGCTCCATTCGATTTCGGTGAGGACGAGGACTCCGCCGGGGGCGAGCAGCCGGTGCCAGGCGCGCAGGGCGGTGTCGAAGCCGACGGTGTAGACCGCGCCCTCGGCCCAGATCACGTCGAAGCCGTGGTCGGGAAAGGGCAGTCGGTCCATCGAGCAGTTCACCGTCGTGATCCGCTCGCCCAGCCCCAGGCGGGCCGCTTCGGCGGTCAGATGGTCCAGGAAGGGCTGGTGCAGGTCCACGGCGGTCACCTGGGCGCCCGCTTCTTCGGCCAGCAGCAGCGCGGAGCGGCCGCAGCCCGCCTCCAGGACCCGGGGCCGCTCGGGCAGGGGTCCGGCGGCCTCCAGTAGACGCCGGGTGGTGGTGTCCGAGCCCGGGCCCTGTCGGGGTACGCCGTCGTACAGGGTGAAGAACGCCCGCGTCACCGGATCGGGGGTGTCGGCCGTGTCGTTCACTGCTGACGCTCCCGGAAGGTGTAGGTGGCGCGCAGGTGCTGCGTGATCGACTTCTTGACGGCCTCGCGGTCCGCGCGCAGGCGCGCGTCGGTACGGGAGGCCGCGTAGGCGTTCTCGCGCATCAGCCGGTGGTAGCTGTCCAGACGGCGCCGCGGAATGTCACCGGCCTCGACGGCGGCCAGCACCGCGCAGCCCGGCTCCACGTCATGGGCGCAGTCGGCGAACCGGCAGTCGGCGGCGAGACCTTCGATCTCCGCGAAGGTCTGCTCCAGCCCGTCCCGGGCCTCGTGCAGGCCGACGGCGCGCAGGCCGGGGGTGTCCAGCAGGACCCCTCCCGCGGGCAGCGGGAGCATCTCGCGCCACGCGGTGGTGTGTCGGCCCTTGCCGTCCGCTTCGCGGACGGCGCCGGTGGCCAGCCGGTCCTCGCCCAGCAGCCGGTTGCCCAGGGTGGACTTGCCCGCGCCCGAGGGACCCAGCAGCACGATGGTGCCGTCCAGGACGGCCGCCAGGGTGTCCATGCCCTCGCCCGTCACGGCGCTCGTGACGAGCACGTCCACGCCCGGTGCCACCCCGGACACCTCGGTGACGGCTGCCTGCGCGTCGGCGTGGGCGTCGGCCTTGGTGAGCACCACGACGGGCCGGGCGCCGCTCTCCCAGGCCAGGGCGAGCATGCGCTCGATCCGCCCGTGCTTGAGCGGGTCGGCCAGCGACACCGTCACCACGACGGTGTCGACGTTCGCGGCGAGGATCTGGCCGCGCGAGGTGCGCGACGCGGTGGAGCGCACCAGCGCGGACCGCCGTTCCAGCACGGCGGCCACCACCGGCGCACGGCCCGGTGCGGCCGGGCGCAGCGCCACCCAGTCACCGGTGCACGGCGCGGCCGTCGGGTCGTCCGGGTCGGCGGGCGGCAGTTCGGCGCGGACGGGACCGGTGTCGGTGACGGTCTCGCACAGGCCGCGCTCGGCCCGGACGACCCGCGCCGGGATCAGCCCGGCGTCCAGGTGGGGGGTGAAGGCGTGTTCGCACGCTTCGTCCCAGCCGAAGTCCGCGAGAGAATACGGAAAGGGAGTGAAGGAAGGTTGAGACAACGTAGAGACCCTTGAACGGGGACCCCGACAGACACGATGCGCTCGCCTCCCACCGGCCGACCGGCTCGGGCGGGGGCGTGAACGTCAGCTCAGACCGGGGCCCGGGACGTGAGGATGGTCCGGGCACTGCACACGGCAGCGGCCTCTGCGGCAGTCATCAACTCACCTCCCACTTCTGGTCACACAGCAGACCCGGTTGTCTCTGCGGCACGCAGGTTAACACGGCGCTCGCCCGCCGGCCCCTCCGCGGGCCGGAGTCGGGCCCGCGGAGGGGCCGGCGGGCGGGTCGGAACCGGGTCGGAACCGGGAGTCGGGCGGGGCGGTGTTCGGGAACACTTCCGGGGTGCGGCGACCGTGGTCACGTGCCCTCGTCGTCGAGCGCCCGGTTCGAGGCGTCCGTGAAGGCGCGGAAGGCCGTGTGGAATCCCGCCTCGATCGACGCGTAGTCCGCGAAGCCGAGCGCCTGCCGTGAGACACCGGCGATCCGCAGGCGCATCTCCATCCAGATGGTGACGCGGTCGCAGACGGCCTCGACCGCCGCGGCGACGTAGGCGGGGCCTTCGATCGCCACGACCGAACGCGCGCGCAGCAGCTGGGAATGCGCGGCGGCGGCCTCGTCCTGGAACAGGGCGAGCGCCGCCCGCGTGTCACCCGTCTCCGCGGTCTCATGGGTTCGCCTGACGATGTCGCTGAAGGTGTAGAAGCACTCGGCGAATGCCGCGTAGGCGCCCCGGCGACTGTCGCGGCGGACCCGTACGTGATCGGCGGCGCCCTGTTTTTCGAACTGCTCCTGCTGCTGCCGGAGCTGGGCCAGCAGTCCTCGTACGCTGAATCGCACCGTGACGAGGGCTGCCACAGCGGCCCCCGCAGCGCCGATGACCGCGCCGATCAGTGCGGCGACCCCCTGGTCCATGGGGGCAGTCTGTCCCACCGGGTGCGCCTCCCGCCAGCGGCTCGGGCCCGTCTCCGCCGGACGCACACCTCCCCGAGGAAGCCGGCACGGCACCACGGCCGACCGTGCCGATGCCCGGAGCGCGGCCGAGGGGCCGGACCCGTCTTCGGACCGTCACCGCCGTCGGCGCGGCCGGACCCGCCGGGCGGGGGATGCCCGAAGCCCGCGGCCCCGATCGCGGGCCGCAGGGGTCACATGGGACGGCCCACCGGGAGCCCGGCCGGGGAGCCGACGGCCCATTGTCACCGGCGCGGTTGCGCGTCTGTGACAGAACCGTCGCTTCCGTGCAGGTCAGAAGCCGTCCGCCGGATACGGGCCCTGCGGTTTCCTGGACACTCCGGGCCGGTCGGGCCGACAATTGGCCTGTGACGTCGCCCTCCGAGTTCCACACTCATGCCGTTCCCGCGCGGCCGTCGGACGCCGAGCGGGACCGTGCCGTCAGTGTGCTCAGGGAGGGCGCGGCCCAGGGCAGGCTGTCGCACGACACCTTTCTGCGCCGGATGGAACTGGCCCTGGCCGCCCGCAATCCGGCGGAACTCCAGGCCCTCACCGCCGATCTGCGCACCGACGACGGTGTTTCCCGGCGCGTGGTGCGGGCGGTGGGCGGGGTGTCCGCGTTCTTCGAACGGCTCCGCAGAGCCTGGGCCGCCGAGAAGCTGCCGCCGCTGCTGCTGCCCGAGCCCGGTCCGTACCCGCTGCGGATCGGCCGTGACCCCGCCAACGGACTGCGGCTCAGCCATGAGAGCGTCTCCCGGCTGCACGCCGAACTGAGCCTCCAGAACAGCGTCTGGATCCTGCGCGACCTCGGCTCCACCAACGGCACCACCGTCAACGGCCGGCGCGTCACCGGTTCGGTGCCGGTGCAGGACGGTGACATGGTGGCCTTCGGCCGGATCGGCTTCCGGCTCACCGCGCGCTGACCCGCGTCGGCCGAAGCCCCGGCGGCGGGCGCTCGCGCCCCGGACCGCCCCCGACCCCGTGGCCCCTGACCCCGGACCGCGTCCCCGAGGGCGCCGACACGGTCGCCGCGCGACGCCCCGGACACCTCCGTCCGCCGCCCGCGCGGGCCTGCCGGCGACCCCGCCGAAGTCCCGCCCGCCGTCCCGGCCCAGCACCGCCATCCCGCCCGCCGTCCCGGCTGGGCACCCGCCCGGCGGCACCTACGCACTCCCGCACCTACGCACTCCGGCGTTCCAGCAGCGCCACCGGCCACTCGCCGAACAGCTCCGCCACCCGCACCGGGCCGCCGCCGAAGGTCCGGCCACCCAGCAGATCGGCCCACTGCCCCGGCGGAATCAGCACCTCCGTGTCTCCCCAGCCGCCCGACCGTTCCAGCCGCAGCGACAGCCGGGTGACGGCCGCGACGACCTCGCCCGTACGGCAGTAGGCCAGCGCGTGCCCGGCCGCGGGACCGGTCACCTCCAGCGGCACGTACGTCCCCGAAGCGCCGAAGACCTCCGGCCGCTCACCGCGCAGCCGCAGCGCCACCTGGGTCAGCGCGGTCTTCTCGTTCGCCGGGCCCTCCGCGAACGGCGCGCGGTTGTCCGGGTCCACCAGCGCCAGATACTCCCGCTCCGTGCCCTGGTAGAGATCCGGCACCCCCGGCATCGTCAGATGCAGCAGCGCGGCCCCCAGCGCGTTGGCCCGCGCGTAGGGGTCCAGTTCCCGCGAGAACAGCGCCACCGAGTACAGCGGCGGCCCCGCGGGCCCGGCGCTCACGAAGTCGGTGAGCGCCTTCTCGTAACTCTCGTCCGGCTCCGTCCAGCCGGTGTGCAGACCCGCCTCCCGCGCGCCCTTCAGCAGCGCCGACTGCAACCGCTCCTCGTACGGGAAGCCGAAGCCGAGAGCCGTCTGCCAGGCCACCCACGCCAGCTGGGGATCGGGTGCCCGCCCGCCCTCCAGCCGGCCCGCCTCCTCGCCGACCCGGCGGACGAAGGCGTCCCACCGGTCCGGGCACTCGGACAGCACCGCGATCCGGGTCCGTACATCCGCGCTGCGTTTGGTGTCGTGCGTGGTCAGCACGGTCCCGGTGGTGGGCCAGTCGCGCGCCAGCCGTTCGCAGTACGCGTGGAACTCCCCCGGGGAGACCGCGGGCCGCCCCGGATCGCCGCCGACCTCGTTCGCCGAGAGCAGCGGTGTATAGCGGTAGAGCGCCGTGTCCTCGACCGACTTGGCGCGCAGCGCGGACGCCGTCTGGGCGAACCGGGCCCGGAAGGCTTCGTGGTCCGGCCCGTCACCGAGCCGGCCCAGCGCCAGATCCCGTACGACGTCCACGGCCATGCTCTCCTCGGGGACCGTGAACGCCGCCTTCGCGCTCGCCGCCGCCCGGAGCGTGAGGACGTCCTCGCCGCCGGTGCGGTAGGGGCGGTAGACCGGCACCCGTACGAGCAGTTCGCGCACCGCCGTCCGCAGCGCCCAGGGCGCGTGGTCGCGCAGAGCGGGGTCCGCCGAGCAGATCCGGCCGGCGAGCCGGGTCAACGCGTCCGTCTCGGCGGCCAGTTCACGGGTGACGACCCGGTACGCGGCCCGGCGGACCGTCGCCTCCCAGTAGCCGCCCCGGTCCCCGGGGGGACCGGCGAACTCCCGGAAGAGGGTGACGAGTTCCCCGGCGCCCTCGGGGTCGGTGAGCAGCCCGTCGATCCGCCGCAGCGCGTCGTACCCCGTCGTCCCCGCGACCGGCCAGCCCGGCTGAAGATGCTCGTCCCCGGTGAGGATCTTCTCCACGACGGTCCAGCACGTGCCGCCGGTGGCCTCGTCCAGCCGCCGCAGATACGCCTCCGGGTCGGCGAGCCCGTCCGGGTGGTCGATCCGCAGCCCCTCCACGACTTCGTCCCGGACGAGTTCGAGGATCTTGGCATGGGTGACGTCGAAGACCGCGGGGTCCTCCACGCGCACGCCGATCAGCTCGGAGACGGTGAAGAAGCGCCGGTAGTTCAGCTCGGTCCGGGCCAGCCGCCACCAGCCGAGCCGGTACCACTGCCGGTCCAGCAGCTCCGGCAGCTCCGCGGGGCCCACCTCGTCGGGGACCGGTCCGCGCAGGGGGAAGCGGTGCTCCCCGTAGTGCAGGACGTCCCCCTCGACCCGCATCGCCGCCAGTTCGTCCCCGAACCGGCCGCCGAGCACCGGCAGCAGCACCTTCCCGCCGCCCGCCTCCCAGTCGATGTCGAACCAGCGGGCGTACGGCGACGAGGGCCCCTCCCGCAGCACCTCCCAGAGCGCGGGACTGTGCCGGGGCACCGCGGCCATATGGTTCGGCACGATGTCCACGACGAGCCCGAGCCCGTGCGCCCGCGCCGCGTCGGCCAGCGCTCTCAGCCCCGCCTCACCGCCCAGCTCCGCCCGTACGCGGGTGGGATCGGTGACGTCGTAGCCGTGCGCGGACCCCGGGACGGCCTCCAGCACGGGCGACAGATGCAGATGCGAGACGCCGAGCCCCGCGATGTACGGCACGACCGCGGCGGCTGCGGAGAACGGGAAGGCGGGCTGGAGCTGGAGACGGTAGGTGGAGGTGGGCGTCATGGTGGCGTACGTACCCGCCCCGAGGGGATCTGTGTCATTTCCCCGGCCCGGGTGCGGCCCGATCGGGTGATCCGCGCCCCCGCGCATCCCGCTCCGGAGGCGGGCACGGACCGACCGCGCCCGGCCGGAGGACCCGCCGGGCGCCCGGACAGGGACCGGACAGGGGCCGGACAGGGACCGGCCCGGAGAACCCCGCCGAGCGCCCGGAGAAGGCCCGTGGGGGCCGGGCGGAGGGGCGCCCCGCCCCGGTGAAAGGGTCCGGCACACGCCCCGGGAGTCCACCCGACTGGGGGAGGAGCCCGCCCGTACCGCCCGTACGGCGGCTACGCGGGCCGGCGCAGCACCGTCAGGCTCCGCCCCGCCAGCCGCAGTCGCTCCCCGGCCGCCACCCTCGGGCCCCCGCCCGGCGGAACGCCCTCCTTGCGGGCGGTGTCCACCACCACCTGCCACTGCCGGCCGTGACGTACCGGAACGGAGAAGTCCATTTCGTCCGAGCTCGCGTTGAACATCAGCAGAAACGAGTCGTCGCAGATCCGCTCCCCGCGCGGCCCCGGCTCCGAGATCGCGTTCCCGTTCAGGAACACCGACAGCGCCTTCGCGTGCGCGGCCTGCCAGTCCCGCTGGATCATCTCCTCACCCTCGGGGGTGAACCACGCGATGTCCGTCAGATCGTCGTGCGTGCCCTCCACCGGCCGTCCGTGGAAGAAGCGCCGCCGCCGGAAGACCGGATGATCCCGCCGCAGCCACACCATCGCCCGGGTGAACTCCAGCAGCGTCTGCTCGCCGTCGTCGCCCTCGTCCTCCCCGTCGGCGGCCGGCTCGGGCCACTTCACCCAGGAGACCTCGTTGTCCTGGCAGTACGCGTTGTTGTTGCCCCCCTGCGTACGGGCGAACTCGTCACCGTGGCTCAGCATCGGCACCCCCTGGGAGAGCATCAGGGTCGCGATGAAGTTCCGCATCTGACGGGCGCGCAGCTCCAGCACCGCGGGGTCGTCGCTCTCGCCCTCGGCGCCGCAGTTCCACGACCGGTTGTGGCTCTCGCCGTCGCGGTTGCCCTCGCCGTTGGCCTCGTTGTGCTTCTCGTTGTACGAGACCAGGTCGTGCAGCGTGAATCCGTCATGGCAGGTGGCGAAGTTGATCGACGCCAGCGGCCGGCGGCCGTCGTCCTGGTACAGATCGGAGGAACCGGTCAGCCGGGAGGCGAACTCGGCGAGCGTGCGGGGCTCGCCGCGCCACAGGTCCCGTACCGTGTCGCGGTACTTCCCGTTCCACTCGGTCCACAGCGGCGGGAAGTTCCCCACCTGATAGCCGCCCTCGCCCACGTCCCACGGCTCGGCGATCAGCTTCACCTGGCTGACCACCGGGTCCTGCTGCACCAGATCGAAGAACGACGAGAGCCGGTCCACCTCGTGGAACTGACGGGCCAGCGTCGCCGCGAGATCGAACCGGAAGCCGTCGACGTGCATCTCGGTGACCCAGTACCGCAGCGAGTCCATGATCAGCTGGAGGACGTGGGGACTGCGCATCAGCAGCGAGTTCCCGGTCCCCGTCGTGTCCGTGTAGTGGCGGCGGTCCTCCGAGAGCCGGTAGTACGAGGCGTTGTCCAGACCCCGGAAGGAGAGCGTCGGGCCCAGATGACTGCCCTCGGCGGTGTGGTTGTAGACGACATCGAGGATGACCTCGATCCCCGCCTGGTGCAGTGCCCGTACGGCGTGCTTGAACTCCAGCACCTGCTCGCCCCGGTCGCCCCAGGAGGCGTAGGCGTTGTGCGGGGCGAAGAAGCCGATCGTGTTGTAGCCCCAGTAGTTGCTCAGACCGGCGTCCACCAGCCGGTGGTCGTGGACGAACTGGTGCACCGGCATCAGTTCGAGCGTGGTCACCCCCAGCTCCGTCAGATGGGAGACGACGGCCGGATGGGCGAGCCCCGCATAGGTCCCGCGCAGCTCCGGCGGCAGCTCCGGGTGGAGCATGGTCAGGCCCTTCACATGGGCCTCGTAGATCACCGTCCGGTGGTAGTCCGTCCGGGGCGAGCGGTCGTCGCCCCAGTCGAAGTACGGATTGACCACCACCGAGGTCATGGTGTGCGGCGCCGAGTCCAGGTCGTTGCGGGAGTCGGGCCGCCCGAAGTGGTAGCCGTACACCGGCTCGCCCCAGTCGACGCTCCCGCTCATCGCACGCGCGTACGGATCGAGGAGGAGCTTGGCGGAGTTGCACCGCTGCCCGCCCTCCGGCGTGTACGGGCCGTGCACCCGGAATCCGTACCGCTGACCCGGCATCACCCCCGGCAGATACGCGTGCCGCACAAACGCGTCCGTCTCGCGCAGCTCCACCGCCGTCTCCGAGCCGTCGTCGTGCAGCAGACACAGCTCGATCCGGCGTGCCGCCTCGGAGAAGACCGCGAAATTCGTGCCGGCGCCGTCGTACGTGGCACCGAGGGGATACGCCTGTCCCGGCCAGACCTGCATGGATGAACTCTTCCCCTTCTGATCCGGGTGGGTGGGGGACACAGGGCTCCGGGTGGGTGGGGGCAACAGGGCCCGGATCCCTCCCGAAAGTACCGTGACGGCACTCCGCTCGCCGTGGGCGACGCGGGTCAACGTCCGGTTCGTTCCGTCACCTGGGAGGGGCACGGAGACGGGGCGGAGCGCGGAGCGGGGGGCGTACCACTATGAATCAGCTCACTCCGCCCGATCTCGCCGACCGGAACGTCCTGGTGACGAGGGGTAGTTGGGAAAGGACACCGCCGTTCCGGCTGCACCGCGTCCCGCTGGCGGAGTAGTCTTCCTTGATCGCTGGGTGGGGGATGGGAAGGGGTACGCGTGTGAGCTCGGGAGGGCTGGAGCTACCCCCCGGTGACGGTGGTCACGAGGGGGACTCCGCCGACGTCCCGCCGGGTGCCGTCTCCCTCGCCAGACCGATGGAGATCGGGGCGGAACTGGACTGGGACGCGGACGCCTGGAGCGAGGTGCGCACGCGCGCCCAGCGGGCCGGACGCGCCTATATCTGGCTGAACCTGGTGGAGCAGCGGCTGCGCGCGGTGGTGGCCGCGGTGCTCCGGCCCGTCTACGAGCCGGTCCACGGCGACGACTGGGTCGTGGCCGCGGCGGGCCCGGTCGGCCAGGAGTGGGTGCAGCGGGCGGTCGCCGTACGGGAGGTCTCCCGCCGCAAGGGCTACCTCCTCGACCCCGCGGACGACAATGTCCTGTCCTTCCTCACCCTGCCCCAGCTGCGCGAGCTGATGGTGCAGCACTGGCCCTGCTTCGAGCCGTACTTCGACGACCGGCGCGATGTGGAGCTGGCGCTCGACGAGCTGGAGGTCGCGCGGAACGTGGTCTCCCGCAACCGCGCGCTGAACGAGGCCGTCCTCGCCCAGGCCGAACGGGCCTCCTCGCGGCTGCTGGAGATACTCGGCAGCGGGGCCGGCGTCCCGTCCTCCGACCGCCTGCCCGTCGACGCCGTCGAGGAACTCGTCGGTGACCGGTACGCGGATGTGGTCTCCGTCCATCCCGACCGGGTCAGACTCCAGCGCCAGATCCCGGCCGAGGACCTCTTCGGCGGCGCACGCCGTCTCGACGCCATCGGCATCGGCCTCAACCTCCTCGTCCAGAACTTCTCCGGCCGAAGACTCATCCGCCTCGCCGAGTCGGGAGCGCGGGTCCGGCTCCTCTTCCTCAATCCGGCGAGCAGCGCGGTCAAGCGGCGCGAACGCGAACTCGGCATAAAAAAGGGCGAGCTGAGCCGCACGGTGGAGATGAACATCCTCCATATGCGCCGGGTCAGGTCCCGGCTCAGGGACCCCGGCGCCTTCGAGATCCACGTCTTCGACGAGACGCCCCGTTTCACGGCCTATCTCGTCGACGGCGACGGCCCCGACGGGCTCGCCGTCGTCCAGTCCTATCTGCGCAGGGCCCGTGGTATGGAGGCGCCCGTCCTGGTGCTGCGGGGCGGCGGCCGGGCGGTGGTCCGGGCGGGGGACGACCCCGAGCACGGCCTCTTCCAGACCTACCGCGAGGAGTTCGAGTCGGTCTGGGCCGACTCCCGCCCGGTCTCCTGAGTTGTCAGTGCCGCGTGGGAGGGTGAGTGAGCAACGGGGACATGAGGAGGGGTGGTCCACGATGACCTGGCATCAGGAACCGCTGGTCGGCTTCGATCTGGAGACGACGGGCACCGAGCCGCTGGAGGCCCGGATCGTCACCGCGGCGGTCGTCCGCGTGGGGGTCGGCGAGCCGCCCGTCCGCCGCGTCTGGCTCGCGGATCCCGGGATCCGCATCCCCGCGCAGGCGTCCGCGATCCACGGCATCAGCAGCGAGCGCGCCGCCTCGGAGGGCCGCCCGGCGCGGGAGGTCGCCGACGAGGTCGCGACCGCGCTGTGCGACGAGTGGTCGCGAGGCGTACCGGTCGTCGCGTACAACGCGGCCTTCGACCTGACCCTGCTCTCCGCGGAGCTGGACCGGTACCGCCTGCCCTCCCTGACCGACCGTCTCGGCGGCCGTGAGCCCGGGCCGGTGATCGACCCTTACACCATCGACCGCGCGGTCGACCGCTACCGCAAGGGCAAGCGCACCCTCGAAGCGGTGTGCGAGGAGTACGGCGTGCCGCTGGCCTCGGCCCACGACGCCACCGCGGACGCCGTCGCGGCGGTGGCGGTGGCCCGCGCGGTGGCCGTCCGCCACCCGTCCGTGGCCGCGCTCACCCCGCGCGAGCTGCACGACCGCCAGATCCGCTGGTACGCGGAGTGGGCCCGCGACTTCCAGTCCTTCCTCCGCCGCAAGGGCAACCCCTCGGCCACCATCCCCCCTTCCTGGCCCCTCCATCCCCTCCCCGCGCCCTCCACCTCCCCCGGAGCGTCACGACGCCCGTGAGCGCGACACCCGGCGCTGCCCACTGTCATGGACGGGGTCGTAGGACGGGTCTGCCGGTGGTGACGGACCGAAGTCGGGTGTCGAGACGCGAGCCCTCGGTGCGCGCTGTCGTCCGCTACCCGATGCCGCGCCGTGCGAGGTCGGCGGCGATGCCGTCCAGGACGCCGGCCAGCCCCGAGGCGAAGAGGGCATCGAGGTCCCAGGGGTCGGCGCCCGCGCGCATCGCGGGGCCGAGCCGTGGGTACGCGCCGGGCTCGAAGAGCGAACTGCCTGCTTGTCCCGCGCTGTTCGCCGCGCGACGGCCGGAATTCCGAGCCTGCCGTTCAGCCTCCACGTCGCTGACATAGGTCAGGGCCACCCCCTGCACGTAGGAGGCGAACATGAACATGTAGCGGAAGGCGTCGGCGGGTTCGAGGCCGAGTCCGTCGAAGGCGGAGAAGGCGCTCTCGCTGTCCGCGGCGAGTGCCCGGCTGGAGTGCGTGCGAGTCGTCACGAGGACCTTCGACAGGATCCATGGATGACGGTGGTACAGCTCCCAGTCGCGGTGGGCGGCCCGTTCGAGACCGTGTCGCCAGTTCCGCGCCGGGGTGTCGGGCAGCAGGACTTCGGTCAGCGCGGCCTCCACCATCAGGGCCACGAGGTCGTCCTTGGACGCGACGTGCCGGTACAGGGCCATGACGCTTGAGCCGAGCTCGGTGGCGACCCGCCGCATGGAGAGTGCGTCGAGCCCCTCCGCGTCCGCGATGGCGATCCCGGCCCGCGTGATGCGTCCGGCGGTCAGCTGAGCTGTGCCGACCTCGTCCTTCGGGGCACGGTTCGCCGTGCTGCTCGCCTGTGCGGGCTCCGCCGTCTTTCGTGCGCGGTAGGCGCGCGCCCGGCAGGCAGGGGAACAGAAGCGCCGCGGCCGCCCGCGTTTCGCGGCTTCCAGCCCCTTCCCGCAGATGGTGCAGATCATCTGCTCCGGCATGACCCACTCCTTTTTGTCACACACTCCCATGCGTGACGAAATCCTAGCCCACCGGCGAGCCGTACGGCTTCATCACACGTGGTTGAGGGCTCCAGAACCGACTTGTCGCCGAAGGTATCCCTGTGCGTATGCTGTACATCCCGACGCGTACTAAGTACGCCAGTGTGACGTAATTAATCCGGCCGATCCGCCTCAGCCGTCGGCCAAGGGAGCACGAGTGAAGGACATGACCGAAGCAAGCAAGAAAGCCGACACCCGGCAATGGATCGGACTCGCTGTCCTGGTGCTGCCGTGCGTGCTGGCCTCCATGGACATGTCCATCATGTTCGTCACCCTCCCGTCTCTGACGGCCGACCTTCAGCCCAGCGGTTCACAACTGCTGTGGATCATGGATTCGTACGGGTTCCTGCTGGCCGGCCTGCTCATCACGATGGGCACCCTCGGAGACCGGATCGGGCGGCGGCGAGTACTGCTGACCGGCGCCGCGGCCTTCGGGCTCGCCTCGGTCCTGGCGGCCTACTCGACCGGCCCCGGGATGCTCATCGCCACCCGCGCCCTCATGGGTATCGCGGGAGCCTCGCTGGCCCCCTCCACCCTCTCCCTGATCCGGAACATGTTCCATGACGAACGCCAGCGGGCCACCGCCGTCGGCGTGTGGACGGCCGGTTTCGCCGGCGGAGCCATCATCGGCCCGATCATCGGCGGTCTGCTCCTTGAGCACTTCTGGTGGGGCTCGGTCTTTCTGATCAACGTCCCCGTGATGATGCTGCTGCTGGTCCTCGGACCACTGGTGCTGCCCGAGTACCGCGCCACCGAGCCGGGACGCTTCGACCTGCCCGGTGCCCTGCTGTCCCTGACAGCAGTCCTTGCCTTGATCTACGGCATCAAGACGACGGCGGAACACGGCTTCGACTGGACCGGGGTCGGGTGCGCGGCCGCCGGACTGGGTGCGGGAGCCCTGTTCGTCCGCCGACAGCGCGCGGCCACCCATCCGATGATCGACCTCGCGCTGTTCCGCACCCGCCACTTCAACGTGCCGCTGCTCATCGACGCCCTGGCGACCTTCGCCTTGGTCGGATTCTCCCTGTTCAACTGGCAGTTCATGCAGTTCGTCCTGGGCATGGGCCCGTTGGAGTCGGCCCTGTGGTCCGTGCCCACCTTTCTCGTGATGCCCGTGGGCATCGGGCTGGCCACCGCGATGGCGCCGCGGTTCGGCAAGCCGAATGTGATGGCCGCCGGGCTGACAGTGGCTGTCGCCGGCTACCTCGCCCTGGCACTGATCCAGGCCGACTCGGGCATCGTCCACCTGGTGAGTGCCCTGTCCGTGGTCTCCATCGGGATCGCGGGCGTGGCCGCTGTGGTCACCGAAGTGATCCTGTCCGCCGCGCCGCCGGAGCGGGCCGGAGCGGCCTCGGCCTTGGCTGAGACCTCCGCCGAGTTCGGCGGTGCGCTCGGCATCGCGGTCCTGGGCAGCATCGGCACCGCCGTCTACAGCGCGCGGATGGGATCACAGGCCCCCGCCGGCCTCACTCCCGAGCAGCAGGCAGCGGCAGCGGAAACCCTCGGCGGCGCGGTCGACACCGCCACGACCCTGCCGCACCGGACCGGGGAGGCTCTGCGTGAGGTGGCCTTCGAAGCCTTCAGCCACGAGATGAGGATCGCCGCCGTCGCCAGCGTCGTCGTCACGGCCGGCGGAGCCCTTCTCATCGCCTCCCTGCGCCGCACCGCCAAACGGCCCGGTGCCCTGGTCGCCCCGGCATCGGGTGCGGAGCGCACGACGGGACACGGTGGCCTGGACGAGGTCGGCGAACTCCCCGCCGGGACGCCCACGTCATGACAACGTCATCGTTCAGGGCGATGATGAAGCTCCCGTGCCGCTGCCGGACGGCATCACCCGGAAAGAGTCGACGCTGTTCGGTCGGCCCGGAGAGCCGGTCCGGATCAGGCGCCCTTTACCGGAAGGCTGCAGGGCGGGGGGAACCCCGCCCTGCGAAACACGAAGACCGAGCCCGGGCCCGTGCGGACGCTCGCCTGGGAGGCAGCGCCGCCGAAGACATGCAGGGCGGCGAATGCGAAGTCTCCCCACCCCTCCACGAGGCACCCGCACTGTCGTCAAGGGAAGTCCCCGTCCGGCGCCTGAGGACGGACCCGAGGGACGGGCGCACCGCCCCAGGATGGGAGAATGCCCCCATTCGTACTGGTGAAGGCAGGAGCACGCGCGGCACATGGACCCATCACGCGCCCTCGACGTACTGACCGCGGCCCGGCTGCACGCCCCCGGCGCCACCCTCCTCGCCCTCGGCGAGAACGCGGTGTTCGCGGCCGGCGACCTCGTCGTCAAGATCGGCCGCTCCGACGAGCTCCTGCCCCGCGCCGAGCGCGAACTCGCCATCGGAGCGTGGCTCGCGGACCAGGACGTCCCCGCCGTCCGCCCCGCCGAACCGGCCGCGCGGCTCGTCGACGGCCACCCCGTGACCGTCTGGCACCGCCTCCCGGACGCCGTCCGCCCCGCGGAACCCGCCGACCTCGCCCTGCTGCTGCGGCAGGTGCACGCCCTGCCCGAGCCCGGCTTCCCGCTGCCGCGGCGAGAGCTGCTCGGCGGCGTGGAGCGCTGGCTCCGGCTCGCCCAGGACGCGATCGACCCCGCCGACGCGGCGTATCTGCGGGCCCGCCGCGACGGTTTCGCCGAGGCGTCGGCCGCGCTGACCCCCCATCTGCCGCCCGGCCCGATCCATGGCGACGCCCTGCCCCGCAATGTGCACATCGGCCCCGGCGGACCGGTCCTCGTGGACCTGGAGACCTTCTCGTCCGACCTCCGCGAACACGACCTCGTGGTCATGGCGCTCTCCCGTGACCGGTACGGTCTCGCCCCGGAGGCGTACGACTCCTTCACCCGGACCTACGGCTGGGACGTGCGCGAGTGGGAGGGCTGCGCGGTCCTGCGGGGCGCGCGGGAGACCGCGAGCTGCGCCTGGGTGGCTCAGCACGCGGTCACCAACCCGAAGGCGCGCGAGGAGTTCGTACGCCGGGTGAACTCACTGCGCGACGACGAGCCCGAAGTCCGCTGGCACCCGTTCTGACCGGATCCGCCCTCACGGCCCGGATACACGCCGGACCGAACGCACGTGCCGGCCACCGGACGCCGACGGCCGGGCGCTCCGGACGCCGGGGCGGGCCGGGCCCGACGCACGTAACGGAGTGCGGGACCCCGGAAGGCCCCGCACCCCGTTACGTCCGCCCTAGACGCTCACCCGGGCGCGGTGGTCGTCGTCGTCATGGCCCTCCGGCTCGTGGAGCGCGTCCCGTGGCGACGGCTCGTCGTGGGTCAGGTCGGGCAGCCAGTTGAGCCACTTCGGGAAGTACCAGTTCTTGTCCCCGAGCAGGGCCATGATCGCCGGGAGGAGGACACCGCGGATGATCGTGGCGTCGATGAGCACCGCCGCCGCGAGGCCGACGCCCATCTGCTTCATGGACTGCATGGAGAGCGTGCCGAAGATCGCGAAGACGGCGACCATGATGACCGCCGCGCTGGTCACGACACCCGCCGTGGTGACGACACCGTGGGTGATCGCGTCGCGGGTGGTCCGGCCCTGGGTCTTCGCCTCACGGATCCGGGACACCACGAACACGTGGTAGTCCATCGAGAGCCCGAACAGGATCACGAACAGGAAGAGCGGCAGCCAGGCGACGATGGCCCCGACGCCCTCCGCGCCCACCAGCGAGGCGCCCCAGCCGTGCTGGAAGACCGCCGTGAGGATGCCGTACGCCGCGCCGACCGACAGGAGGTTGAGCACGATCGAGGTGACCGCGATGGTCAGCGAGCGGAAGGAGAGCAGCATCAGGACGAAGGCGAAGACGACCACGAAGGCGAAGACGGGCGCCACGGACCCGGAGAGCTGGTCGTTGAAGTCCTTCGAGCCGGCTACCTGGCCGGTGATGGGCGCCTCCACGCCGTCCGCCTTGCCGAGGGTCGCGGGCCGTACCTCCTCGCGGAGGATCCGCAGGCTCTTCTCCGCCTCGTCCTGGTCCGAGCCGCCGATCAACGGGACGGAGATGAAGGCCACGTTCTGCTCGTCGTGTGTGACGACCTCCACGGGACCCTGCGACGCGCCGGAGCTGACCGCCCGCTTCCGGAAGTCGGCGACCGCCTGCTTGACGGACGGGGCGTTGATGTCGTCCGCCCTGACGACGACCTGCGCCGGGTCCGCGCCACCGGGAAAGGCTTCGTTGAGCCGCTGGTACGTCGCCACGATCGGCACCGAGTCGCCGAACTCCTGGTCCAGCGTGAGTTCCTGGGTCTTCATGCCGATGGCGGGCAGCGCCACCGCCGCCAGCGCGCCCGCGGCGACGACCAGGGAGACCACGGGCCGCTTCAGCACCCCGCCGAGGACCTTGCTCCAGAACCGGCTCCCGGAGCCGTCCGAGCCCTGGGCACCCCGCTTCAGACGGTTGAGGAACGGGACCCGCCCCTTCTCCACCCGGTCACCGAGCAGGGAGAGCAGCGCGGGAAGCACCGTCACGGAACCCACCATCGCCACCGCGACCACGATCAGCGACGCCAGACCCATCGACTCGAACTCGCCGATCCCGGTGAAGAGCATGCCGGCCATGGCGACGCACACGGTCACCCCGGAGACGACGATGGCCCGGCCACTGGTCGCCGCCGCGATCTGCATCGCCGTATGGGCGTCCCGCCCTGCGGCCCGCTCCTCGCGCTCGCGCCGGAGGTAGAAGAGGCAGTAGTCGACGCCGACGGCCAGACCGACCAGCAGCATCACCGAGTTCGCGGTGTCGCTCATCGGCATCCAGTGGCTGACGACTCCCACCAGCCCCATGGTCGCGATGATCGCCGTGATCGCCAGGAGCACCGGCACCAGGGCGGCCACCAGCGCGCCGAACGCGATCAGCAGAATCCCGAACGCGACCGGCACCGCCGAGAACTCCGCCTGCTGGAAGTCCTTCCCGAACGCCTCGTCGAACGTCTTGTTCATGCTGGCGTCACCGATCTCCTCGATGCGCAGCTCCTGGTGCCGGTCCTGCACTCCGGAGACCGCCTTCAGGACCGGGTCGATCCGTTTCGCGGCCGTATCGGCGTCCCCGCGCACATCGAACTGGACGAGCGCGCTGCGCCCGTCCTTGGAGATGGTCCCGGTGGTGTACGGGGAGGTCACCTCCGTCACCTCACCGGTGGCGTCCACCGCCTTCATCACCTCGTCGACGGCGGACCGGAACTGCGGATCCGTCGCCTTGAGGGTGCCTCCCCGCGCCTGGATCAGCACGCTCTCACCGGCGGCTCCCTCGATACCCGCGGCCTCGATGATCTTCGCCGCCTGGGTGGTCTCCCCCTTGAGCTGGTCGCTGTCCTTGATGTCCACACGACCAGCGGCCGAACCGGCCACCGTCGCCAGCAGGACGAACAGCACCCAGATGCCCACGGCGGCCCATCGGTGCCGTGCGCTCCAGCCTCCGGCACGCGCGGCCAGCCCGCGCGGTCCGCTCCCGGTCTTCCCCATGACAGCGTCTGCCTCTCGTGGCGTCGAACCGGCGCGACGCCGGCGTCTCAGCAATGACGCTAGAGGCAGCCGCTGATCCATTCGTCCTGCTCACCGGTGACTCCGGGGACGGTGATCTCCTCCGCTGGGACGGCCGGATCCCCGACAACAAAAGTGAAGGCCCCTTACATGCATCTGGGTGCCCGTCAGAAGGGGCCGTCGGCCTAGGGTGTGACCATGAGTACGAGATACGCGGCCCTGCTCAGGGGTATCAACGTCGGCGGTCACCGAAAAGTGCCCATGGCCGCGCTCCGCGAGGTGCTGGAGGACGTGGGTTTCAGTGGTGTCGCCACCTATCTCCAGAGCGGAAACGCCGTCTTCACCAGCGACTCCGCCGACGAGCGCGCGCTGGCGCGGACCCTGGAGCAGGGGATCGAGAAGCGGTTCGGCTTCACCGTCGACTGTCTGGTTCGTGACGCCGCCTATCTTCGGGCGATCGCCGACGACTGCCCTTTTCCGGCCGCCGAGCTGGAGGCCAGGCAGTTGCACGTCACCTATTTCTCCGAAGGGGTCGACCCCGAGAGATTCGCCGCGATCGACCGGGCCGCGTTCGCACCGGAGGAGTTCCGGCTCGGCGAGCGCTCCCTCTATCTGTACGCTCCGGACGGCCTGGGCCGCTCCAAGCTCGCCGACGTCCTCGCGAGGCCGGGTCTCACCAGGGGGATCGTTGCCACCAGCCGCAACTGGAACACCGTCGTCAAACTGGTGGAGCTGACCGCGGACTGAGACGCCCGCCCACCGGCCGGAACACGGCCTCCCCTCGGGACCGCGCCGGACGCCCGGAGGCGTACGCGCGTCAGCGGCGGCGGCGCGAGTCCCTGCGCCAGGTGAAGCCGCCGGGCAGCCGGACCGCGGCGCTGCGGCGGCCGTGGCTGTCGCGCGTGATGTGCGCGCGGCGTCCGCCGAACGACCAGGACCAGCCGTGCGAGCTGATGTTGAGGTGCAGCACCCTGGGGATCAGCGTGATCCGCTTGTGGTAGTAGAACGACATGTCGGCCTCCTTGTCTCGATGGTGCGCCAACCGCGACCCGCGGCCGTCACCGCACCGCTACGAATGTGTCACCGAGCCCGCGGAGGGTCGGTCGCGACCGCGGTGAACCCCGTGATCGCGCCCCTGGTGGACCTGCTGCCCGCCCCCGGCCGCTCACGGCCCGCCGGCGGCACCTCCGCCGGGTTCAGGACCCCGGCGCGGAGGGGGTGACCGGCGGCAGCTGCGGTGCCGCCGCGATCGGCGGCGGGGACGCGGGCGGCGGGAGCTCGGTCAGGACGAGGGCGCTCGACGGGATGGCCGCCCGGATGTCGAGCAGAGTGACCAGAGCCGCGTGGAGCTGCTCGACCCCCTCGTACGCCTGGTGCGCCAGGACCAGTCGGGCCTGGGTCTCCAGATGCTGCCACGCGTAGCGTCTGCGCAGATTCGCCACCTGCCGGGCATCGGCGCGGAAGAAGGTCGACCCGGCCGAGAACCCCGCCGACAGAAGCGCCAGCACCGCCGCCGGAACGCGCGCTCCCGGGGCGGCCAGTCCGGCGGCCCCGGAGATCCCCGCCAGCACGGCGGCGGGGAAGCCGAGGCAGATGTACGTCGCGTTCCACAGCTTGCTGCGCCGTTGGGCGCGTCTGGCTCCGATACGGGCCTCTTCGACGACCAGGCCCACCTCGGTACGCAGATGAAGCAGCCGCGCGTCGGCGTGGTCGCCGGGCGCGGCCGGATCGGGAGTGCTGTCCGCCACGGTTCCCCCTGTCCGCCCGTGGACACGGAAGCCTACCGGGCGCCGGGGGAGCGTTTCCCCGCCCGGGACGCGGTCGATCCCTCGCCGGGGGACCGGAGCGTACGGGACGGGTGCGGCCGACCCGTACCGCCGGAGTGAGACCGCCGCCCCTGACGCGTACCGCCGGGGGACGGACCGCCGGGCCGTCCGTCGGCGTGCGCCCCGCCGGCGCGCACTCGGCCCCGCCCGCACCGGCGCGTCAGGCAGGGACCCCGAGCCGCAGGGAACGCTCAGGTGACAGCTCCGGGGCGAGCGCCTGCTCGTAGCGCTCCAGCAGCAGCCGGGCCAGCTCGGGCGAGGGACCGAGGACATCCGCGAGGACATCGGCGTCCCGCGCGCCCGCGGCGATCCGGTCGGGGAGGCGGCCGGGGGCGATGACGTAAGGGGCCACCGCCACCCGCGCGCAGCCGTCGGCCCGCAGGGAACGCACGGCGTCCTCGGTGCGGGGGAAGCCCCCGGGTGAGACAGCGGAGGCGAACGCAGGCCGCACGGCACACCAACCGGTGTGCCTCAGCTCCCGCGCCATGTCTGCGATCACTGCGATCGCCTCCGGGTCCGTGGAGCCCGCCGAGGCCAGGACGAGCCCGGTCGAGCGTGTGCCGGCCGGGCCGAGCCCGGCCTCGTACAGCCGCCGCTCCAGCGCCGCGAGCAGCAGGGGCGAGGGGCCGAGCACCTCCGCCTGCCGGATGCGCAGCCTCGGCAGGCGGACCGACGCCTCGTGCAGGACGGCGGGGATGTCGGACTTGGCGTGGAAGGCGCGCGTCAGCAGCAGCGGCAGCGCCACCACCTCCGTCACCTCACCGGCCGTTCCGCCGCCCGGTCGCCCGCCGCCCGCCCGTCCCCGGCCGGTAGCGCTCCCCGCCGCCTCGGCGTCGGCGGCGAGCCGCTCCAGCACCCTCGGCACGGACGGCGCGTTGAAGTCCAGGAAACCGGTCTCCACCCGCAGCCCCGGGCGCAGCGACCGGACCCGGCGCACCAGGGCGTGGACGGTCGCCGCGTGCCGCGGGTCGCGGCTGCCGTGGGCGACGACGAGAAGGACGGGAGGGCGCATGGGCGGGCTCAGTTCTTGACCAGGAGACCGCGGCCCCGCAGAACCGCGCGCTCCAGCGGACTGAAGATCAGCAGATCGATGGCGATACCGACGGTCAGGATCAGCAGGATCGCCAGGAACACCCCGGGCATGTCCGAGTTGTTGCGGCCGTTCTCCAGCAACTGGCCGAGCCCCAGCCCCAGATCGGGCGACGACGCGATGATCTCCGCCGCCATCAGGGACCGCCAGGAGAACGCCCAGCCCTGCTTGAGACCCGCCACATAGCCGGGCAGCGCGGCCGGCATCACGATGTGCCAGGTGCCCTTGAGCCCGGTGGCGCCCATCGTGCGTCCCGCGCGCAGGAAGAGCGGCGGGACCTGGTCGACGCCGGAGACCAGACCGTTGGCGATCGAGGGCACCGCGCCCAGCAGGATCACCGCGTACATCATCTGGTTGTTGAGGCCGAGCCAGATCACCGCCGGCGGCACCCAAGCGACCGACGGCAGCGACTGGAGACCCGACAGGATCGGCCCGATCGCGGCCCGGACGAACGTCACCCGGGCGACCAGCAGTCCGAGCGGCGTACCGATCGCGAGCGCGAGCAGGAAGCCGAGGAGGCCGCGCGAGATGCTGGTCCACACGATCTCCAGCAGGGTGCCCTGGAGCCACAGGTCGGACACGCTGTCCCACACCGCGGACGGCGCGGGCAGGCTGCCCTCGTCGGTGACCTCCGCCCACACCAGTACCTGCCAGACGACCAGCACCAGCGCCACCGCCACCACCGGCGGCAGCACCTTCTTCAGCAGCACCTGGCGCAACGGTGTCCGCTGGGCCTGGACGGTGTCCAGCGCGTCGAGGCCCGCCTCCAGCCCCGCGAGGTCGTGCGCGGAGCCAGCCGTAGACGCAGACCCGGACCGGGGATCGGGTTCCTGGGGCTGCGCGTCCTTGGCCGAGGTGTCAGTGCTGGCCATGTCGGCGGATCTCCCCACGCAGTTCTTCGGTGATCTCGATGGACAGCTCCGCCACCGCGGCGTCCTCGATACGGCGCGGCTGCTCGATGCCGACCGTCCACTCCCGGGCGATACGGCCCGGCCGGGACGACAGCAGGATCACCCGCTCGGCCAGCCGCACGGCCTCGCGGACGTTGTGCGTCACGAACAGCACCGACAGCCGCGTCTCCCGCCAGATCCGGGTCAGCTCGTCGTGCAGCACATCCCGGGTGATGGCGTCCAGCGCCGCGAACGGCTCGTCCATCAGCAGCAGCTGGCTGTCCTGCGCCAGCGCGCGGGCCAGCGCCACCCGCTGACGCATACCGCCGGACAGCTCGTGCACCCGCTTGCGGTACGCGCCACCGAGCCGTACGAGTTCGAGCAGCCGCTCGGCCTCGGTGCGCCGCTCGGCCTTGGCGACCCCGCGCAGCCGCAGCGCGAGTTCGATGTTCTTGCCCGCGGTCAGCCACGGGAACAGCGCGTGCTCCTGGAACATCAGCGCGGGCCGCCCCCCGGGGGTCTCGATGGACCCCGCGGAGGGCGCGTCCAGACCCGCGACCAGATTGAGCAGGGTGGACTTTCCGCAGCCCGAGGCGCCCAGGAGGGTGACGAACTCGCCGGGGGCGACATCGAGGGTGATGTCGTCCAGGACGAGCTGCCGCCCCGCGGGGCCCGCGAAGGACTTCGAGACATGCTCGATACGGGCGGCGTGCCCGGCCGTCGTACGGGCCTCGGCCGGGTCCTTGGTGAGGGTGCTGGCCATGGTCGTCACCTCCTGGGTCAGTGGCTGCGAGGGGTCGTTCGGCGTCTACCGGGCGCCGAGACCGGCGTCGGAGGCCGCGGGCTTGCCGTCGGCCTTCAGGACCTTGTTCAGCGCCGTCAGGTCGTAGATGCCCTTGAGGTCGGGCTGCTCCAGCAGACCGGCCTTCACCGCGTGGTCCGCCTGCGCCTGGAGCGTCGAGGCCAGCGGGTCGTCCAGGAACCGGATCGACGCCCACGCCGGGTCGAGGATCTGTGCCGGCAGCTCCTTGCCGGTGAGCGCCTTCAGCTTGGCGTTGGCGGACGCCTTGGCCCGGTCCGGGTTGGCGGTGATCCAGGCGTTCGTCTTCACCGAGCCGCGCACCACGGCCTCCACGACGTCCGGGTGCTCCTTGAGGAACTTCTGCGACACGATGATGTGGGTGATCACGAACTTCTTGTCCGGCCAGATCGTCGCCTCGTCGAGCAGCACCTTCGCACCCTGGGCGACCAGCCTGGACGCGGTCGGCTCCGGCACCCAGGCGCCGTCGACGGAGCCGGACTTGTAGGCGTCCGGGGTGATCTTGTTGTCCGTACGGACCACGGAGACATCGCCCTTGCCGCTCTGGGCGTCCGTCTTCCAGCCCTTCTCGGCGATCCAGTTGAGGAACGCGACGTCCTGTGTGTTGCCGAGCTGGGGTGTGGCGATCTTCTTGCCCTTGAGATCGTCCAGGGTCTTGATCTTCTCGGGGTTGACCACCAGCTTGACCCCGCCGGACGCGGACCCGGCGACGATCCGCAGATTCCTGCCCTTGGACTTGGTGAAGCCGTTGATGGCCGGCGAGGGGCCGATGAAGCCGATGTCGATCGCGCCCGCGTTCAGCGCCTCGATCTCCGAGGGGCCCGCGTTGAAGGTGGTCGACTTGATCTGGGTGCCGCCCAGTTCCTTCTGGAGGATGCCCTCCTGCTCACCGACGAGAGCGGTGGCGTGCGTCAGGTTCGGGAAGTAGCCGAGCTTCACGGTGTCGGACGAGAGCTTCTCGCCCTTGGCGGCCGGGGCGGTCTTGTCGTCCTTCTTCGCGTCGGAGCCGTAACCGCACGAGGCGAGCGCGCCGATCAGCAGCGGGAGTGCGGCGGCGACGGCGATACCGCGGCGCAGGGTGGTACGGGTGGCAGGCACGGGAGGGTTTCCTCTCGGAGGCCCCGGCGGTCACGCTCGTGGTGCGTGGCCGGGAAGTCGGCGGTTAACGGTCTTCGTCGGTGGCGCGGGTCGTACGCAGGGGTCATCGCGCACATCGCGTGACACCCCCCGAGCCGGCGCCGAGGGTGCCGCTGCCCACCCGGCCGCCCTCCTTCGCGAACGTCGCGAACACATCGGTCATCAGAAGTTCCATTCGCTGTCGTCTGCGGAGGAGCCGTCGGCCGGTACGGACTTCGCGGCGGTCGCGAACGAGTCGCCCGCCATGCCGGCCGCCAGCGTGGTGCCGTCGGCCGGGTCGATCAGGAGGAAGGAGCCGGTGCGGCGGGAGTCGGCGTACGAGTCCAGCGCCAGCGGTTCGGCCGTACGCACCCGCACCAGGCCGATGTCATTGGCCACCAGCCGCCCCGGGTCGGGGTGCTGGGACAGATCGTCGAGGGTGAGCCGCGACGGGATCTCCTTGACGATCGCCTTGACCGTACGGGTGGTGTGCTTCAGCAGCACCCGCTGGCCCACCGTCAGCGGCTGGTCGGCGACATGGCACACCGTCGCCTCCACGTCCTGCGTGGTCGCGGGCGCGTCACCGCTCGGCACGATCAGATCGCCCCGCGAGATGTCGATGTCGTCCTCCAGCAGGAGGGTCACGGACTGCGGCGTCCAGGCGATGTCCACGGCCTCGCCGAGCAGATCGATCCCGGAGATCTTCGAGACGCGGCCCGACGGCAGTACGGTCACGCTCTCGCCGACCCGGAACGTGCCCGCGGCGATCTGGCCCGCGTAACCCCGGTAGTCCGGGTGCTCGGCCGTCTGCGGACGGATCACGTACTGCACCGGCAGCCGGGCGTGGCAGGCCGTCAGATCGTGGCTGGAGGGCACGGTCTCCAGATGCTCCAGCACCGTGGGACCGCCGTACCAGTCCATGTTCGCCGACGCCTCCACCACATTGTCACCGGCGAGCGCCGAGATCGGGATGGCCGTGATCTCCGGTACGCCGAGCTCGCTCGCGTACGCGGTGAACTCCTCGGCGATGGCCGCGAACACGGACTCCTCGTACCCGACCAGGTCCATCTTGTTGACCGCCAGTACCACATGCGGCACCCGCAGCAGCGCGGCGACCGCGGCATGGCGGCGGGTCTGCTCGACGACGCCGTTGCGCGCGTCGACCAGGACGACCGCCAGTTCGGCCGTGGAGGCGCCCGTCACCATGTTCCGGGTGTACTGCACATGGCCCGGGGTGTCGGCGAGGATGAACCGCCGGCGCGCGGTGGCGAAGTAGCGGTACGCCACATCGATGGTGATGCCCTGCTCCCGCTCGGCGCGCAGCCCGTCGGTGAGCAGCGCCAGGTCCGGCGCGTCCTGGCCGCGCGAGCGGGAGGCGTGCTCGACGGCCTCCAGCTGATCGGTCAGCACCGACTTGGAGTCGTGCAGCAGCCGCCCCACCAGGGTGGACTTGCCGTCGTCGACGGAGCCGGCGGTCGCGAAGCGCAGCAGGGTCGTCGCGGACAACTGCTCCGTCAGCTGCTCGGTGGAGTTGCTCATGGCTAGAAGTACCCTTCGCGCTTGCGGTCTTCCATCGCGGCCTCGGACAGCTTGTCGTCGGCGCGGGTCGCGCCCCGCTCGGTGAGCCGGGAGGCGGCGATCTCGGCGATCACCGCGTCCAGGGTGGTGGCGTCGGAGTCGACCGCGCCCGTGCAGGACATGTCGCCGACCGTGCGGTAGCGGATGAGCCGCGTCTGGACCTGCTCCGACTCCTTCGGGCCGCCCCAGTCACCGGCCGTCAGCCACATCCCGGAGCGCTGGAAGACCTCCCGCTCATGGGCGAAGTAGATCTGCGGCAGCTCGATCTTCTCCCGCGCGATGTACTGCCAGACGTCCAGCTCGGTCCAGTTCGACAGCGGGAAAACCCGCACATGCTCACCGGGCGCGTGACGGCCGTTGTACAGCTGCCACAGCTCGGGGCGCTGGCGGCGCGGGTCCCACTGCGAGAACTCGTCCCGCAGCGAGAACACCCGCTCCTTGGCGCGGGCCTTCTCCTCGTCCCTGCGTCCGCCGCCGAAGACGGCGTCGAACCGGTCGGACTGGATCTTCTCCGTCAGCGGCACGGTCTGCAGCGGATTGCGGGTCCCGTCGGGCCGCTCCCGCAGCTTCCCGGCGTCGATGTACTCCTGTACGGAGGCGACGTGCAGCCGCAGCCCGTGGTGCTTCACCGTACGGTCGCGGTACTCGATGACCTCGGGGAAGTTGTGCCCGGTGTCGACGTGCAGCAGCGAGAACGGGACGGGGGCGGGCGCGAACGCCTTCAGCGCGAGATGCAGCATGACGATGGAGTCCTTGCCGCCGGAGAAGAGGATCACCGGCCGCTCGAACTCACCCGCCACCTCGCGGAAGATGTGCACCGCCTCGGACTCCAGGGCGTCGAGGTGGGAGAGGGCGTACGGACTGCCGGTGCCCTGGACACCGGCGACGGCCGTCCCGGCGTGTCCCTTCGCGTGGCTCACAGCAGACCCTTCTCGGTGAGCAGCGCGAGCAGCGCCGCCGCGGACTCCTGGACACTCTGGTGCTGCGACTCGATCCGCAGATCCGGGGAGACGGGCTCCTCGTACGGGTCGTCCACCCCGGTCAGCCCGCTGATCTCGCCCGCCGCCTGCTTGGCGTACAGCCCCTTCACATCGCGTACGGAGCACACCTCCACCGGTGTCGCCACATGGACCTCCACATAGGGCGTGCCCGCGGCCGCGTGCCGCCCCCGGACGGCCTCGCGGCTGTCCGCGTACGGGGCGATCACCGGCACGAGGACCGTGACGCCGTGGGACGCCAGCAGTTCCGCGACGAAGCCGATCCGCTGGACGTTCGTGTGGCGGTCCTCGCGGCTGAAGCCGAGTCCGGCGGAGAGGAACTCACGGATCTCGTCGCCGTCGAGGACCTCGGTCCGGCGGCCGCCCTCGCGCAGCCGCTCCGCCAGCGCCAGGGCGATGGTCGTCTTGCCGGCGCTCGGCAGCCCCGTGAGCCAGATGGTGGCCCCTGTCACGTCCTTGTCTCCCTGCTCTCCCGCAGTCGTCATCAGCCGTGCAGCCCGCATTCCGTCTTGCCGCGCCCGGCCCAGCGGCCGGCGCGCGCGTCCTCGCCCTCCAGCACCCTGCGGGTGCAGGGGGCGCAGCCGACGGAGGCGTAGCCGTCCATCAGCAGCGGGTTGGTCAGGACACCGTGCTCGGCTATGTACGCTTCCACGTCGTCCTGGGTCCAGCGGGCTATAGGGGAAACCTTGACCTTCCGGCGCTTCTCGTCCCAGCCGACGACCGGGGTGTTCGCCCGGGTGGGGGACTCGTCGCGGCGCAGCCCGGTCGCCCAGGCGTCGTACGCGGTCAGGCCCTCCTCCAGCGGCTTGACCTTCCGCAGCGCGCAGCACAGGTCGGGGTCGCGGTCGTGCAGCCTCGGCCCGTGCTCGGCGTCCTGCTCGGCGACCGACCGGCGGGGGGTCAGGGTGATCAGCGTGACGTCCATCACGGCCTCGACCGCGTCCCGGGTCCCGATCGTCTCGGGGAAGTGGTAGCCCGTGTCGAGGAAGACCACGTCCACGCCCGGGAAGGCGCGGGAGGCGAGATGGGCGACGACGGCGTCCTCCATGGAGGAGGTGACGCAGAAGCGGGGGCCGAACGTCTTGGCGGCCCAGGTGAGGACGTCCAGCGCGGACGCGTCCTCCAGGTCCCGCCCGGCCCGCTCGGCGAGGGCCTTGAGATCGGTGGCGTGAGTGACCGTCATATCCCGTTGCCTCCAAGGTCGTCGCGACCGGCGTCGCGTTGAAGCCCCCGGGTCAGCAGCCCGAGGAACGTCAACTGGAAGGCCCGATTGCATGCCGCGCATTCCCAGGCGCCGTGGCCCTGCTCGTTGGGACGCAGGTCCTCGTCGCCGCAGTAGGGGCAGTAGAAGGGGGCGGCGCGCTCGCTCATGACAGGGCCTCCTCGGAGGCGCGTGCCGCCCAGGTGGCGAAGCGCTCGCCGTCCTCGCGCTCGTCCTGGAAGCGGCGCAGGACGCGCTCGACGTAGTCGGGCAGCTCGGCGGAGGTGACCTTCAGGCCGCGGACCTTGCGGCCGAAGCCGGGCTCCAGGCCCAGCGCGCCGCCCAGGTGGACCTGGAAGCCCTCGACCTGGTTGCCGTCGTCGTCCAGGACCAGCTGCCCCTTGAGACCGATGTCCGCCACCTGGATACGGGCGCAGGCGTTCGGGCACCCGTTGATGTTGATGGTGATCGGCTGGTCGAACTCCGGGATCCGGCGCTCCAGTTCATCGATCAGGGAGGCGCCGCGCGCCTTGGTCTCGACGATCGCCAGCTTGCAGAACTCGATGCCGGTGCAGGCCATCGTCCCGCGCCGGAACGGTGACGGGGTCACCCGCAGATCCAGCGCCTCCAGTCCCGCGACCAGCGACTCGACCTGGTCCTCGGCCACGTCGAGCACGAGCATCTTCTGCTCGACGGTGGTGCGCACCCGCTGGGAGCCGTGCGCGGAGGCCAGTTCGGCGATCTTGGTGAGGACGGTGCCGTCGACCCGTCCGACGCGCGGTGCGAACCCGACGTAGAACCGCCCGTCCCGCTGCCGGTGCACGCCCACGTGGTCGCGCCACTGCTGTACGGGAACGGGGGGCGCGGGCCCGTCGGCCAGGGTCCGCAGCAGATACTCGTCCTCCAGGACCCGGCGGAACTTCTCCGGGCCCCAGTCGGCGACCAGGAACTTCAGCCGCGCCCGGGTGCGCAGGCGCCGGTAGCCGTGGTCCCGGAAGATCGAGATGACGCCCTCGTACACATCGGGGACGTCCTCCAGCGGGACCCACGCGCCGAGGCGTACACCGAGCTTGGGGTTGGTGGAGAGCCCGCCGCCGACCCAGAGGTCGAAGCCGGGGCCGTGCTCGGGGTGGTCGACCCCCACGAACGAGATGTCGTTGATCTCGTGCGCCACGTCCAGCAGGGGAGAGCCGGAGATCGCGGACTTGAACTTGCGGGGCAGATTCGAGAACGCCTTGTTGCCGATGATCCGGCGCTGGATCTCCTCGATCGCGGGTGTGCCGTCGATGATCTCGTCCTCGGCGATGCCCGCGACGGGCGAGCCGAGGATCACCCGGGGGGTGTCACCGCACGCCTCGGTCGTGGACAGCCCGACGCCTTCGAGCCGCCGCCAGATCTCCGGCATGTCCTCGATCCGGATCCAGTGGTACTGGATGTTCTGCCGGTCGGTGATGTCGGCCGTGCCGCGCGCGAACTCCTGGGAGATCTCGCCGATCACCCGGAGCTGCTCGGTGGTCAGCCGCCCGCCGTCGATACGGACGCGCAGCATGAAGTACTTGTCGTCCAGCTCCTCCGGCTCAAGGATCGCGGTCTTGCCGCCGTCGATCCCGGGCTTGCGCTGGGTGTAGAGGCCCCACCAGCGCATCCGGCCGCGCAGGTCCGCGCCGTCGATGGAGTCGAAACCGCGGTGGGCGTAGATCGTCTCAATGCGTGTCCGTACATTGAGACCGTCGTCGTCCTTCTTGGTCTGCTCGTTGGCATTGAGCGGCGTCATGTGGCCAACGGCCCACTGACCCTCGCCGCGGTGACGTCCCGTCTTGCGGCGGGACGCTGCGGCGGGAGCGGGCTTTTCCGGGGTGGCGGCCATGGCGATATGTCCTTCGAGACTGCAGGAGGGCGGCTCTGAGCTGCACACTCGCGTTGAGGCGCGACGGTGCGCCGGGGTGCGGTGCGTCAAGGGGAACGCGGGAGAAAGGCAGGAGGGGGGAATGCTCGACTGTGTGCGGCGGTGCTGGGCTGTCAGCAGGCGGGACAGATGGCG
The DNA here is from genome assembly GCF_042873655.1 of Streptomyces sp. NPDC004609. Classification (NCBI taxonomy): domain Bacteria; kingdom Bacillati; phylum Actinomycetota; class Actinomycetes; order Kitasatosporales; family Streptomycetaceae; genus Streptomyces; species Streptomyces sp. NPDC004609. The sequence continues at coordinate 112,478 of NZ_JBIALS010000007.1, forward strand.
CTGGACATGCGGCCGTGGTCGACGTGGCGTCGACTCACCAAGGCAATTCCAGCTCGAGACATGACGGAAGCGTGTCACGGCGATCGGATGGCAGTCCACCATCATCCGTATGATGGACAACTCAGTCTCGAATCGCGAGACGCTGTGGTGTCGGTCACGTGTCCGGGCACAGGGCCCGCCGCCCGGCCGGTGACACGGTCGGCGCGGCGGTCAGGAGGTCTTTCCCCAGGGGGAGCGGAGTCGCTGCGGAGATGGTGCGGAATCAGGGGCGGGAGCCGGGCCAGGGGCCGGGCGTGACCGTCAGGGGCTCCTCCTCCACCGTGGTGTCGAACAGCGTGAACCCGCGCCGCAGATAGTTGTCCATGGCGTGCGGGCCGTCCTTGGAACAGGTGTGCAGCCAGACCCGCTTGGTGGGCGCGAGCCCCGGCCGGCGCTCGGCGAGGTCCCAGGCGCGGGCGACCGCGTACGAGAGCAGATGGCCGCCGATCCCGCGGCCCCGGAAGGCCGGGATCAGCCCGAAGTAGACGATCTCGACCGAGCCCTCGTCCTGCGCCTCGATCTCCGCGTATCCCGCGGGTGTCCCCTTCTCGTACGCGACCCAGGTCTCGGCGCCCGGCCGCGACAGGACCTCCTCCCACTCCGCGTACGTCATCCCGAGCCGGTCCGTCCACAGGACGTCCCCGCCCACGGCCGTGTACAGGAAACGGCTGAACTCGGGCGACGGTATCCCGGCCCGGGCGATGGTCACGTCCCCGCTCGCGGGGGCGGCGGGGCGGAGATCGGCGGGGGAGGTCTGCTCAAGGGACCACGTGGTGACACTGATGCGCATATCCCCAGATAATCATGCCACCTCCCCCCGGCCCAAGCACGCCCTGTCCATGCTCCCGGTCCTTGATCCCGGGCGGCCCGTGCTTGTCCGCACGGGTCCTGAGCCGGTCCGGTGTTCTGTCCTGTGCCTGTTCCATGCCGGTCCTGTGCCGGTCCGGGCCTCCGGAGCGGCTCCTGCGGCGGGACGGGCCGGAGACGCTCCCCGCCGGGTGCCCTCAGGCGCCGGGAGGCATACACAGTCCCACCGGCGTCCGAGGCGGGGGGGGCTCGGAGCGGAGCCCCGAGGGGTGGGCCGACCCTCGCGGAGCCCCGGCAGACGGCGGCCCCCGACGGCCGGGGTGCACCCCAGGCGGGCCACGCGTCTCCAGAGCCCCGTATCAAAGGCCCCGGGCCCCGGCCGCCCGGGTCACCACGAGACGCAGGCCCCGGGCGTCGCGGTCACCAGGAGGGCGCGCGGGGCGGGCCGACCCGGGGCTCGGGCGACCCCCCGTGGCGGACCTCCACCTCGACCCCGTCCGCGAACCGGTACGGCCGGCTCGCCAGCACATGCGCCAGATGCCGCCGCAGCCGCGACATCTCCGCCCGCACCGTCACCGTCCGCGTCGGATCCCCGAACAGCTCCTGCGCCAGCTGCGCCGCGCTCCGCCCCTCCCGGTGCACCGCCAGCGCGTGCAGCAGCTCCGCATGGCGGGGGCTCAGCTCCTGCACCCAGCTGCCCGCCTCCCCGGACACCGTCGCCGACGCCCGCCGCGGCCGGCTGAGATCCAGGACGATCCGCGCCGCGGGCGCGGGCGCGCCCGGCTCCGTCACCCGGATCAGCCAGCCGCCCGGCACCGGCTCGACCGCGCACATGCCGAGGGGCGGCAGCCAGAACCGCCCGCCGGTCAGCGACTTGGGCAGTTGCAGCCGCCCCGGCGGCGGCATGCCGATCACCGCCGCGGGCCATCCGCTCGCGTCGACGGCCAGCGCCCGCCCCGTCATCCGCCCGAGCAGCGGCGCCGCCGCCCCCCGCAGCCGGTCCAGCGCCGCGAAGTGCTGCTGGCGCAGCTCCGCCTCAGCCAGCCGGGTGACCGCGGTGACCAGGGGGAGTGTCGTCGGGTGCACCGAGGCCAGCGGCCCGCTGAGATTGACGACCCCGATCAGCCGGCCGTCCCGGGGATCGGTCACCGTCGCCCCGGCACAGGTCCACGAGTGGTGCGCCGCGACGAAGTGCTCGGCCGAGTGCACCTGGACCGGCCGCCGGACCACCAGCGAGGTGCCGATCCCGTTCGTACCGGCCACCCCCTCGCTCCAGTCCGAACCCACGACCACCCCGTGCACGTCCCCCTTGCGCAGCACGGACGCGGTGCCCTCGCGCCACAGCACCCGCCCCTCCGCGTCCGCGACGACCATGATGTGCTGCGCGGCGTCCGCGATGGAGACCAGCCCGTCCCGCAGCACGGGCAGCACCTCGCGCAGCGGTGACGCGCCACGGCGCCGCTCGGTCTCCTCCCGGGGAAGGAGACCGACCCGCCGCCCCCGGTCCGGATCCAGGCCGCTGCGCAGCAGCCGCTGCCAGGACTCGTCGATGTCCGCCCTCGGTCCGACAGGCGAACGGCGTCCGCTGAGGGTGGCTTCCCGCACTCCCTTCAGAAGTCTGGTGGCCTCCGCCAAGTCCATGGCGGCGAGTCTGGCCAGGTCGATCGGCGTGGTGTGCACGCGGGGGTCCTCCCGGACGGCGGTACGGCGCAATGGCTGCAACCCTCTGCAACCCTCGCGAATGGGTGCGCGTGTGTACGAAGGTGTACAGCGCGAGGGGTGGTGCCGTGTCGGCGCAGCACCACCCCGACCATGATCATCGCTCGCGCCGGGCCATCGCAATACACGTGTCAAGCATCGCCGATCATGGCAGCCCATCCGGCCCAACAGCCCCTTACGCCACGGCTCTTGCCCTCTCCACGACCGCGCCCGCCGACAGGCCGTACGGCAGCGTGCCGAAGGCCGCGCCCCAGTCCCCGCCGAGCCGCGACGCGCAGAACGCGTCCGCCACCTCCGACGGCGCCCAGCGCACCAGCAAAGAACCCTGGAGCACCAGCGCCATCCGCTCCACCACCCGCCGCGCCCGGGCCTCGATGCCGTCCAGATCGGCGAGTTCGGTCAGCAGATCCTTGATCGCCCCGTCCAGCCGGTGGTCCGCGCCGCGCGCCAGGCCGACCTCCCGGAGGAAGGCGTCCAGCGCCTCCGGCTCCCGCTGGAGCGCCCGCAGCACATCCAGCGCCTGCACATTGCCCGAGCCCTCCCAGATCGAGTTGAGCGGCGACTCGCGCAGCAGCCGGGGCATCCCCGACTCCTCCACATAGCCGTTGCCGCCCAGGCATTCGAGCGCCTCGGCCACCACCGGCGGGCACCGCTTGGTGATCCAGTACTTCGCCGCGGGCACCGCGAGCCGCAGCAGCGCCCGGTCCGCCGGGGTGCCGGAGTCGTACGCGGCGGCCAGCCGCAGCCCGAGCACCGTCGCCGCCTCCGACTCCAGCGCCAGATCGGCCAGGACGTTCCGCATCAGGGGCTTGTCGATGAGCGGCCCGCCGAACGCGGTGCGGTGCGCGCAGTGGTGGATCGCCTGCGCCACCGCCTGCCGCATCTGCGCGGCGGAGCCGATCGCGCAGTCCAGCCGGGTCGCCGCGACCATCTCGATGATGGTGCGCACCCCGCGGCCCTCCTCGCCGACCAGCCGGGCCCAGGTCCCGTCGAACTCGACCTCGCCCGAGGCGTTCGACCGGTTGCCGAGCTTGTCCTTCAGCCGCTGGATGCGGAACACGTTCCGGGTCCCGTCCGCCAGCACCCGCGGCACCAGGAAGCAGCTGAGCCCGCCGGGAGCCTGCGCCAGCACCAGGAAGCCGTCGGACATCGGGGCCGAGCAGAACCACTTGTGCCCGGTGAGGACGTACTCCCCGCCGCCGCCGTCGAGCGGCACGGCGGCCGTCGTGTTCGACCTGATGTCGCTCCCGCCCTGCTTTTCGGTCATGCCCATGCCGAACAGGGCGCCCGCCTTCAGCCCCGGCGCGAGCAGCTCCTCCGCGTAGACCGGGGAGGTCAGCCGGGGCTCCCACTCGGCCGCCAGCGCCGGGTCGGTCCGCAGGGCGGGCACGGCGGCGTGCGTCATCGACAGCGGACAGCCGTGCCCGGCCTCCGCCTGCGTCCAGACCAGGAAGGCGGCCGCCCGCCGTACGTGCCCGGCCGGCCGGCCCCAGGCGTTCGTCAGACCCGAGGTGACCGCGTGCCCGAGCAGCCGGTGCCAGGCCGGATGGAACTCGACCTCGTCGATCCGGTTCCCGTACCGGTCGTGAGTGCGCAGCCTCGGAGGGTGCTCATTGGCCAGCCGCCCCCACTCCTGCGCCTGGGCGGATCCGGCGGTCCGCCCCAGCGCCGTCAGCTCCTCCCGTACACCGTCGAGGAGCCCGGGCGCGACATGCCGTTCCACCGCCTCCGACAGGGCCCGGTCGGCGGTGAAGACGTCGTACCCCACCAGGGGCGGAGCCTGGTTGGTCACTGTGTGGGTGCTCGCTTCCATGCCGATACGGTAAGGAGGTGCAGGCAGCAAATGAAACACCCGAGCCGTCATCGGGCCGACTCCATCGAGCCAGGGTCCTCTACCGCAACGTCTCGAAGCGGAAGATGGCATGGCTGCTGCTGAAGGACACCGTCAAATCGTGCATCGAATACCGGATCCTCGGTCTCGCGGCCGAGGCGGCGTTCTTCACCCTGCTGTCCCTGCCGCCGCTGATGCTCGGCCTCCTCGGCCTGCTCGGCTACATCGACGACTGGACCGACACCACCACCGTCGCCTCGATCGAGGGGAACATCCTCAACGCCGCCGGAACGGTTCTGTCCGAGCGGGGCGTCAACGACATCGCGAGACCCCTGCTGGCGGACGTCACCCACGGCGGACGCCCCGACCTGATCTCCATCGGCTTCGCGATCGCCCTCTGGTCGGGCTCGCGCGCGGTCAACGTCTTCATCGACACGATCACCGTGATGTACGGGCTCGACGGCCAGCGCGGCATCGTCGCGACCCGGCTGCTGGCGTTCCTGCTCTATCTGGTGGCGCTGCTGATCGGCGCGGTCGTGCTGCCGCTCGCGGTGGTCGGGCCGGACCGGGTGGTGGAGCTGATGCCGTGGGGCACGGAAGTGGTCACGGTGCTGTACTGGCCGGTCGTCATCCTGCTCTCCATCGCCTTTCTGACGACCCTGTACCACGTCTCCGTCCCCGTACGCTCGCCGTGGATCGAGGACGTCCCGGGCGCGCTGGTGGCCCTCGCGATGTGGGTGCTCGGCAGCTTCCTCCTGCGGATCTATCTCACCAGCACGGTGGAGGGCCCCACGATCTACGGCTCCCTCGCCGCGCCCATCGCGGTCCTGCTGTGGATCGGCATCTCCGCGTTCGCGGTCCTCGTCGGCGCGGCGGTGAACGCGGCGATCGACCACGTCTGGCCGTCCGTCGCCACGGCCGCGGCCCGCGCGGCGAACGAGCGCGTGCGCGCCGCCCAGGCCGCCGAGGTCCTCGCCCGGGCGAAGGCGGCGCACATCTTCGAGGACGACGCCGACGACGAGGACGACGACGACCCCGTCGGCGGCGGTTCCGGGGACATGCCCTCCGAGTTCCCGGAACGCTGGTCCCGCTTCCTGCCCCCGGACGATGTGAAGTCCCGCCTCCACTCGCATCACAAGCCCGCGGGCGGCCACCACAGGCCTCCGGGCGACCGCGCCAACGGCTCCGACCGCTCGAACGGCTCCTCGGGGCAGTGAGCCGTCCGGGGGAACCGGCCGTGAACCGTCGTCCCCGGGAGCGGGCGGCACGGCGCGGACCGCACCCGCGGGACAGCCCTTAGCCTCGGGAGTATGTACGAGGAACGGCCCTCCCGGCTCGACGGGGCAGTCGTCTGGACGCGGACGCCCGGCGGGCGGGGCCCGCAGGCGGTCCTTCCCGACGGGTGCATGGACCTGCTGTGGACGCCCGGCCGGCTCGTCGTCGCGGGGCCCGACACCCGTGCGTACACCCCGGAGAACACCGGCCGCACCCCGTACGCGGGAGTGCGGTTCGCGCCCGGGACCGCGCCCGTCTTCCTGGGGGTCGCCGCGCACGAGCTGCGGGACCGTCGGGTGGACGCCGCCGACATCTGGGGCGACGGCGAGGCGCGCAGGCTCGCCGAGCGGATCGAGGACGCCCGGGATCCCGTCGCCGAGCTGGAGGCGATCGCGCTGGCGCGTGCGGCGGACGCGCCCGGCGACCCCGATCCGAGGCTGCGCGAGACCGTACGCCTCCTGGACGCGGGCGGCACCGTGGCCGCCGCGGCTGCCGCGGTCGGGCTCGGCCCGAGGCAGCTGCACCGCCGTTCCTTGGACGCCTTCGGCTACGGGCCGAAGACCCTCGCCCGGGTGCTGCGGCTCCAGCGGGCGCTGGCGCTCGTACGGGAAGGAGTGCCGTTCGCGGCGGCCGCGGCTGCCGCGGGCTGTGCCGACCAGGCGCATCTCGCGAGGGAGACGCGCGATCTGGCCGGGACGACCCTGAGCGCCTACGCGGCGTCGGCGAACAGGGAGACCCCACAGCCGTCGGGGTCCAGGACGACGGCGTAACGCTGCCCCCACACCGCGTCCCAGGGCGCGAGATGGCCCTTGTACCCGGCCGAGACGAGCTCGGCGTACACCGAGTCCACGTCGGCGGGGGAGTCGCACCGGAAGGCGAGCCCCATCCGGTCGCCGCCCTCGGGCCGGGACCAGGCGGGATCGAACGAGCGGATGACGTCCTCGGTGTCCCACAGCAGGCGCAGTCCGCCCGGCAGGGTCGTCTCCACATGCGGGGCGTCGCCGGCGTCGGCCGGGATGTCCAGGCCGAGGCGGCGGTAGAAGGCGAGGGATGCGGCCATGTCGGCGGTGACGATGCTGAGCGAGTCGAATCGTGGAGTCATGGGACCAACGTAGGCCGGGCACGGACGGAAGGTCTTGTACGAATCGGACGCCGCGCGGCCCGCCGTCCCGGTGCCGGTCCGCGTTCCCGTGTGTCGGTCCTCGTTCCCGGTCGCGGCCTGATTTCCCGGTCACGTTCCCGGTCGCGGGCGGGGTCGGGGAGCTGGTCGCGGGCCGGGCTCCGGGTGGCGGGGCCGCCGTCGCGGGCGGAGGGCCGCGTTGGAGCGACGGCCCCTCGCGTACGCGGATCACCGTCCCGTACGCGGGGGACACGGCGACCCGCGCCGGAACCCCCGCCCGGCCACGGCGGGGGTTCCGCGGGACCGGCGTCCACCCGGTGAGAACCGCCGGACCGGACCTGACCGGCCGACGGCCCCGGGCGGGCCCGGGGCCGGGTTCAGCGGGTGGCGGTCGTGGTCGCCGTCGGGGCTCCCGTGGACCCCGGGGCCGTCGCCGGGGCGAGCAGTCGCTCCGCGAGGTGTCCGAAGACCAGCCCGAAGACCGTCCACAGGGTGACCTGGATCGCGAGGGTCGCCAGCCGGAACTCCCAGACCACATCGGCCGGGAAGCCCTTCGGGACCTCGTCGAACGACGGCAGGAACACGAACGCGAGGCCCACGGCCACGACGAATCCGGCCGCCGCCGCGACGGTCGCGTTCCAGTTGCCGAGCCGGGGCGCCAGCCGCTTCCCGGTGATCACCGCGGCGACCGCGAGCAGTACACCGAGCACGATCATCAGGAAGTACAGCGTGGTGCGTTGGCCGATGGTGTCGGGGTCCCCGACGGCCGGCGGGTTCGGCGGATACTTCAGATACGGCACGACGTACACGGTCAGCAGGGCGCCGAGGGCCACCAGCGCGGCCGTCGCCCGTGGGCCGAACCGCCCGATACGGCCGAGGGCGACGCAGTACGCGAGCGCGGCGATCCCGCCGATCGCGACGCCGAAGACCAGGACGCCGGTGGCGAGCCCGGCGGTGGACTGCAGGGTGCGGCTGACGAGTTCCTCGCCGCCGTGTTCATGGCTGCCGGCCTCCTCGAAGGCGATGGCCGCGTCCACCGGGCCCTCGCCGATGAGGTACGCGACGGCCAGCGCGAACACACCGGCGACGAGGCCCGCGAGCATGCCGCGCACCAACAGGGCTCTGACGGATGTGGAAGGCATGGGTGAGGGTTCCCCTGTGTTTCGTAGGCTGCTCAAGCGGCTGTTCCGGAGAGAACGGCTCCGGGAAACGACCCGGGACACGGCCCTGGGAAACGGCCCCGGAGGGTTCCGGGCCGGGGGTGTTCCGGATCGGTGTGTTCCGGCGAGGTGCCCGGCCGGAGGACGTCCGGGCGCGGTCCTCAGTGGCAGGGGAAGCCGAGCAGATGACGCCCGTCGTGGACCCACTCGTGGACGGTCTCGCCGGAGAGGAGCGCGACCGCTCCCTGCTCCGCGCCGACGAAGTAGAGAAGGACCAGCATCAGGAGGCCGAAGAAGACGGCCCAGGGGGCGATCGCCCGGAGCGAGACGGGGGTGAGTGCCGGTGCGGCGGCGGTGACGGGCGCAGCGGACTGAGCCATGGCAGAACCTCCTGAGGGAACAACGCGTCCCGGTCGTGGTGCCTGGGACGAGGGCGCCGGGTCTGACTTCCCGCAGAGGTACGGGTACACAGTGGCGCGACCGTGCCGGATTCTCACCGGACTTCCGTCACACCCTCGTCATGTCCACGCGACCGTACCGCGTGCGGCCGGGGGCCGCCATGGCGCGTACGTGCGCGAACGCGGGAAAGGTCCGGTGTGAACTCCCGTGATGTGCTTGGGTCTTGGAGCACTCGACGGGAGGGAGTCGGAGATGACGGTACGGGTGACCTTGGTCTCACCCGCCATGACATCCGCGTTGCGGGAGGCACGTTTCGAGGGGGAGGTCTCCCTCGACGAGCAGGGTCTCACCGCCGCGCGGGCCGTGGCGGGCACCCTGTCGCGCGCCGGCCGGCCGCTCACCGGCCCCTCCCTGCGCTGCCGGGAGACGGCGGACGCCCTGGGGCTGGCGGCGGAACCGGTGGCGGCGCTCGCGGACTGGGACGTGGGCCGCTGGCGGGGACGGCGGCTCGCGGAGATCACCGGGACCGAGCCGGAGGCGGTGTCCGCGTGGCTCGCCGACCCCTCGGCCGCCCCGCACGGCGGCGAGTCGCTGACGGCGCTGTGCGAACGGGTGGCCCGCTGGCTGGCGTCCCTGCCGGGCGGGCAGGTACTGGCGGTCGTGGAGCCCGCCCTGATCAGGGTGGTGGTGGTGCACGCGCTCGCCCTGCCCCCGGAGACGTTCTGGCGGCTGGATGTGCCCCCGCTGGCCCTCACCGAGCTGACCGGCCGCTCGGAGCGCTGGAATCTGCGCTGCGGAAGCCCGCTGACGGCGGGCTGACGCGGGCACCCGGCCCGCTCGGCCGGAGCGGTGACGGGCGGGCCGGCCAGGGGTGGAGGGCGGTGCCCCGGCCGACCCACCACGCCGGAGAGGACGCGGCCGAGCCGGCCGCCGTCTTCGCGGCCGTGCTGCGCGGCCGCCCTCGGTGACCGCGGAGTGATCCGCATTTCAGCCGGTCAACCGGACCGGGCCCCTCCGGCGTACCGTCGATGCGTATCCGCACATCTGCAAGGAGCGCTGACGTTGACCGAGGAGGAGTTCACGGACTTCTACGCCACATCCGTGCACCGGCTCACCGGCCAGCTGTATGTGATGACCGGCGATTTCCACGAGGCCCAGGACGTCGTCCAGGAGGCGTTCGTACGGGCCTGGGGAGCCCGTCGCCGGCTGGAGCGTGAGCTGGGTCCCGAGGCATGGGTGCGAACGGTCGCGTGGCGGCTCGCGGTGAGCCGCTGGCGGCGGGTTGTGCGGAGCCGGAGCGCCTGGAAACGGCGGAACGACCCCCTGACGAGCGACGGGCCGGATCCGGGCACCGTCGATCTGGAGCGCGCGCTGCGCCGCATGCCCGCCCGGCAGCGCCAGTGCGCCGCCCTCTTCTACGTCTGCGATCTGCCGGTGGAGCGGATAGCGGCCGAGACCCGGCTCTCCGCCGGGACCGTCAAGACGCATCTGTCCCGGGCCCGGGCCAAGCTCGCCGACCACCTGGACCACCTCCACCTGGACCACCTCCACCTCGGCCCCGGAGGCCAGCCCCCGTGTGACCCCGTCCCGGACAGTGCCGCCGTCCCCGACCGTGCCGCCGCGCCCCGTGACGCGGTGACCGAGGAGCGGGGCCCGCGTCCGTGACCGGGACAGCACCCGGGCCGTTCACGGCCCGCCGTCGGTGTCCGTACAGCGGTCGTCGCGGTATCGGACTCCCGGGCCCGCCGGCCGCCGGTGTTGACCCCGCTGGGGCTCAGGGCAGAATCTCCGTCATGCCCCCAGCCACTGGTTTCAGCTATGAGCGGTACCCCGACGGCACCGTGGTCATCACCCACCACGGCCGAAGGGCCTCCACCCTGCGCGGCTCACGGGCCGACACGTTCCTGGCCCAGGTGGAGTCGGGGAACGCGCAACTGGTCATGGCGCGCTGGACCGGTGCCTACAAGTTCGGCAACGAGCGCACCGCCCGCAACCACCCGAGGAACCAGGGCCGCCGCTGACCGCGCCCGGTGCCCGCGGCACCTTCCGGTGAACGGGCCGCACCCGAGCCTCCCGGCCGTCCTCCCGGTATTCATGCCGGTATTCATGCGGAAAACGTGCACGACTACAGCGCCTTTCGGGCCCGCTCGCCCTCCTCGTCCCCGGACGCGGAGGAGCTCCCTCACGCCCCGGTGACCCCACCACCCGGCGGCCGTCCCCTCGTTACGGGCCGCCTGCCCCACGCACGTGATCCCCATCACGTGATGTCAACCAATAAACTACGTTCCTGCGTAAAGGCCAGCGAGAACCTGACCTTGCGAGGAACCGATGCCCCACCAGACCCAGAGTGACGTCCGCTGCCCGTCCGGCATACCAGTCACTCCCGCACGCATCCGCGGGCTGACGGCCTCGCCCGCGAGGGCGCGCGCGGGTGGCAGGCGCGTCACGGGGACGATTCTCGCGGTGCACACCGCCAGCACGGTTCTCCACCTGTGGATCCTCTCCGCGATGATTCCGCCGGGCGGACCCGGGATCAAGGACCGGCTGCTGGCATGGGACGCGCTCCTCTACCTCTCCATAGCCACCGACGGCTACCCCGACGGCTTCACCCGGACGGACAAGGGCGAGCTGGCGGGCAACAACCTCGCTTTCTTCCCGCTGTTCCCCCTGCTGACCAGAGGGCTGCACCACCTCACCGGCATGGACGCGGGCACGGCGGCCATCGTCCTCGCCCACCTCTCGCTGCTGGCCGCGCTCTTCGCCGTCCACGCGCTGGTGAGCAGGCTGTACGACACACGCACCGCGACCATCACGATCGTGCTGCTCGCGGGGGCGCAGCCCATGGCCCTGACCTTCCTCATGGGCTACAGCGAGTCCCTGTTCCTCGCGCTCGCCGCCGGCGCGCTGCTCGCCGCGCACCGGGGCGCCTGGCTGACGGCGGGCTCACTCGGACTCCTCGCCGGACTCACCCGCCCCGCCGCGTTCGCCCTCGCGCTGGGCCTCGCCGCGGCGGCCGTCCTCGTCATGCGGCGCGAACGCCGCCTCTCCGCCCGCCCGCTCCTCGGAGTGGCCCTCGCCTGCGCCGGAACCCCCGCATACCTCCTCTGGGTCGGCTGGCGCGCCGGCCGGCTCAACGCCTGGTTCCTCATCCAGGAGGCGGGCTGGGGCACCCACTGGGACAACGGCGCGTCCTTCCTCGTCTTCCTCCAGGAGACGCTGTCGCGCGGGGACGGCTGGGTGGCCGTGAGCACCGCGGTGCTCCTCGTCGGGGCGGTCTTCGCGACCGTCGCCGCCTGGCGCCGCGACGCGTGGCCGCCGCTGCTCGTCTACGGGACGACGATGCTCGTCCTCACCCTCGCGCAGAGCAACTTCTACCACTCGAAACTGCGGCTCCTCGTCCCCGCGCTGGTCTTCCTGCTCCCCTTCGCCCGCGCTCTGAGCCGGGCCCGTACGCGCTTCGCCGCCCTCGTCCTGACGGCCGCGACGCTCTTCGGATGCTGGTACGGCGCCCATATGCTCACCGGCTGGCGGTACGCGATCTGACCGGCCGCACCGAATCGCACGGTTGTCGCTCCGGGTGAGTGACCCGGTCGGCCCGTCGGTCGGCGTACCGCGTCGGCCGCTGTCCGGGATGTGCGGCCGGGCCTTTCCTTCTCTCGCGTGCGCCTGATTGCCGCGTGATCGGCCGATCACCTCCTGCCGGACCCGGCGATCGGCAAGGCTGCCGGTGACGAGTTCACCTGCAACTGCCCAGAGGAGCCGGGTGTGACAACGAAACTGGTCGGCGAGGAATTCCTGAATGCCGAGGCCATCGGTGCCGGACGGGTCGTCGAGGGGTACGAACTCGAACGATGCACCTTCGTCGGCTCCGCCCTGGTCCAGTGGGACGACCCGGAGCCGAGTCTCGTGGTGCGCGACATCACGGCGACCCGGTGCACGCTGGACAACTGCTCTGTGGTCGGAGCCCGCTTCGAGGATGTCACGATCAACCATCTGACGGTCAGGGGTGGGACCCTGTATCTGAACGGATGCGTGTTCTCCCGTGTCAAGCTCAGCGGCAGGATCGGTCCGCTGACGGCGGTCGGCCCCATGGCGGGTCTGGACAGGGAACTGAGCCCCCACGCCGATCAGGCGATGGTCGACGCCTACGCGTCGGTCGACTGGGCGCTCGACGTCTCCGAGGCGGAGTGCGCCGGTGTGGAACTCCCCTACGTGCCGGGAGACCTCGTCAGGCGCGACCCGGAGACCCAGTTCCTGCTGCGGCGCGAGAGCGTGGAAGCACTGGATCCCCGCGCACTGCCCAAAAACGCGGACCAGTTCCTCGACCGCTTGGCCTCCTCCCCGTTCGACACGATGGTCGCCATCGCCCCGAAGCGCTCCCGGTACTTCCGGAGCTTCCTGGAGACCCTTCAGGCAATGCGGGAGCTCGGCCTCGCCGAGTGACCCCGGCGGCGGGAGGCGGCCCCGGGCAGTGGTGGCTTCGGTCTCGGCCCGGGCCGGGCCGGGTGACGATACGGACCGGGTGGAAGCAACGGCCGCAACGGGTGCCCGAGCCGCCCGGCCGGTCGTCCCCCGGGACCGTACCCGGGCCGAGCCGCTGCCTGGATCCGTACGGAAGCAGGCAGCGGCACCGAAGGCCGGGCCACCCCTCTTGGGACCGCTGAATAGAACGTTCATTCCAGCGAGCGCCGCAGGCAAGCGGCGATGGCCGGTCATGAGGCCGGCCCTAGCCTGCCTTGGAGTAGTCCGCGTCCGGGCAGTCGGCGCCGGTCGGTGCCGTGGCGGTGATGATGGCGTCGAGTGCGTCGCGGGCGGAGAGCAGGTCGGCCACGGCCTCGTCGAGGCGTGCGCGTTCACGGTGCAGGTCGGGCAGCATGCCCGGACAGCCCGGTGCCAGCATCTGGCCGTCGTCGACCATGCAGGGCAGCAGTTCCGCGATGGTGGCGGTGTTGAGGCCGGCGCCGAGCAGCATGCGGATGCCCCGGACGGTCGCGATGTCCTCCTCCGCGAAGTTGCGGTACCCGCTCGGCTTCCGTTCCGGCTGGAGCAGGCCCTGCTCCTCGTAGTAGCGGAGCAGACGCTGACTGACCCCGGTCCGCCGGGAGAACTCCCCCATGCGCATGTGACGACCACCACGTTCAGTTGACTCTCACATCGATGTGAGACCTCAGTCTAATTCGTATGACGAAGCAGCAAGCAGCAGGTCAGCAGCACACACCCGTCACGGTCATCGGCCTTGGACCCATGGGCCTCGCCCTCGCCGAGACGCTGGTGGATCACGGCCACCCCACGACCGTCTGGAACCGCACCACGGAGAAGGCCGACGCTCTTGTCGCCAAGGGCGCGCGGCGGGCGGGGACCGTCGCCGATGCGGTGTCCGCGAGCCCCGTCGCGATCGTGTGTCTCAAGGACTACGAGACCATGTACGGGGTCTTCGGCTCCGCTGGGGACGCCTTGCAGGGCCGCGTCGTGGTGAACCTCAACTCCGGCACCCCGACGGAGGCGAACGCGGCGCTCGGCTGGGCGGCCGAGCGTGGTGTCGCATACCTCGACGGCGCGATCATGGTGCCGCCGCCGCTTGTCGGACACCCGGAATCCGTCTTCCTGTACAGCGGTTCGCAAGAGGTCTTCGACGAGCATCGGGCGACGCTGGCGAGCATGGGCGACCCCCGGTATCTCGGCTCCGACCCCGGCCTGGCGGTGCTGTACAACACGGCACTGCTCCAGATGATGTACGCGACCATGAACGGCTTCCTGCACGCCACCGCGCTGGTGGGCTCGGCGAACGTCTCAGCGGTCCCGTTCGCCGACCTCGCGCTCAACTGGTTCATGCCCACCGTCGTGGACGCGACCCTCGTCGCACAGGCGCCCAACCTCGACAAGGGCCACTACCCCGGCGACATGGGCACCATGGAGATGAACCTGAACGCGCTGGAGCACATCACCCGCACCAGTGCGGAGCAGGGCGTTCACTCCGACCAGCCGCGGCTCATGAAGGAGATCGCCGAGCGGGCGATCGCCGAGGGTTACGGCGGCCAGAACTACCTGGCCGTGTTCGAGATCTTCAAGAAGGCGACACCGGCCGTGTGACCCCTGCCGATCGTCGTGCACAGGCCCTTCCCCCGGCTCGGTCCGCAACCGCTCGATCTCGGCGGGGACTTCCCGGGGGCACCGGTAACCATCATGGCCGGTACCGGTCCGGCCGTGAACGTCACACCTGGTCAGTAGGCATAGAGCGAGCCCGGTTCGGCCGTGATTTCACCGCGCAGCAGGCTGAGGAACAGGTCCGCGAACCTCAGCAGCGACTTCGTGTCCAGGTCGTCGTTGAAGGACTCCTGCTCACCGCCGGTTCCGAACGCGTTCACGACACTCTTGGGGATCGCGGGAGCCCACCGCGTCAGCCGCTGTCGAACCAGTTCCGACAGGGCGAGAACGGTGGCGACACGGTCGGGATCGAGTCCCAGGTGTTCGTCCAGGCGAGGAGAGATGCACCCCATGAACCCGGCGGTTGCCTGAATCTCCCAGTCGTCCCGGGCTTCATCGAGCCATGCGGGGCGGTCGACGACATCGGCCGCTTCCTTGGACAGCAGGTAGATCCACACCTCCGCCTGGAAGTCACGCGACCAGAACCCGGACTCGCGGTACTCCATATAGGAACCACCCATGGGGCCAATAGACCACCTGTGTCACGAGCCCCGGGAGTCTTCGGGAGATATGGCCGAAGCCTTTCTTGGAACAGCCGAAACCAGAATCAACTGACCACGTTCGCTTGGGATACCGCTTCTCAAAGAGCAGCCCGCCCGGCACTGGCGACGGATGGCGGACTCCGCCGCGCCGCGCCGGGTCCGGAGCCCGTCTATACGGTGCCGTATAGACGGGTGTCGGCCTTGATCTATACGGCATCGTATAGATAGGGGCCTGACCGTGAGACTCCCCCTGACCGCGCACACCTCCCGCCCCTGGCGGATCCACGAGATCGCCGGCGACTTCCGGGTCGAGGACGTGTGGGAGATACCGACACCAGGTGGTCCCGACGACCTCGTCCACCTGGCGAACCAGTTCGCGAACGGCAACAACACCCATGTCTCCTCCCCGGTCTCGCGATTCCTCTTCGCGGTCCGCTGGAAGCTCGGGGAGCTGCTCGGCTGGGACAAGCCGGACGCCGGGCTCGGGTCCCGGGTGCCTTCGCTGCGGGACCGGCTGCCCGCGGACCTCCGCGAGAGGCTCCGGGGGCCGGACCTCCTCACGGTTCCGTTCGCCTCCGTCTATCTGACGCGTGACGAGTGGGTCGCGGAGAGCGCCAACCGCATCGTGCAGGCGGCCATGCGCATCGGCTGGGTTCCCGACGGAGCCGGCGGCTACCGTGGCCAGATGGCCGTCCTGGTCAAGCCCAACGGGACGCTCGGCTCCGTGTGCATGGCAGGCATCAAGCCCTTCCGGTATCTGGGGGTGTACCCGGCGCTGCTCCGGTCGATTGGCCGCGAATGGCAGGCAGACGCCGACAAGCGGGCCGCTGACAAGAAGGCCGCCGACGAGGGGTCTGTCGACAAGGGGTCCGCAGGTGGAAGAGCCGTCGGCGAAGGCACCGCCGGTTGACCGGACCGGGCGGGACGAATCGCCGGAGTGGCCGGTGGAAGCCGTAGACGTGACCCCGTCGGTGTCCCGCCTGCTCCCGTCCCGCCTGACTGTTGTTCCTCCCCGTCCGCCCAGGCCGCGTCAGCCGAGAGGCGTGGGAGCCCAGACCCCCGACCGGACGGACTCCGGTGTCCAGGCGGCGGAGCTTCGCGGAGGCGGAGCCTCGTCGCCGAGGCGTTCTCGGACATGGTGGGTCTCCGCTCCACTCATCGCCGGAGGGTGCGTTCCGAGGTCGGTTCGGGGCGGCGGCAGCCCCGGACCGCGCACGGCTGACGGACGATCAATCAGTTGTGAACGAAACGTAGGCGCGTGACGCCTGATCCGAAAGTATGTCCGAATTTCAGTCTTGCTGGGTGGTCACCCAAACCCTTAGATGATCCGTACATCGGTCCATATCGGGGGGCGACATCATGTCGAGACCGGCGAGTTGGCGTCGCGAAGCCACACGCTTGACCGCAGTGGTCGTGCTGGCGGCGGCCATGGGCCTATCCGGCGCCGTGTCGGCAGCGGCTGCCGGATGTCTGGGCGGAGTTGATGCGGACTTCAACGGTGATGGACTGCGTGACACGGCCATAGCCGACCCCGAGGCGACAGTCTCGGGCCAGCAGCGTGCGGGACTGATCCGTGTGGTGCTCGGCGGTGGCAAAGGTGTGGTCGAAGTCTCGCAGGACATGCCGAATGTGTCGGACGGCGCCGAGGCGGGCGACAGGTTCGGGTTCTCCTTCGCGGTCTACGACGCCGATCTGGATGGCTGCAGTGACCTGGCCGTGGGCATCCCTTACGAGGATGTGGACACCGGTGAGGACGCGGGCCTGGTGCACCTCGTCTACGGTTCGACCCTCGGCATCGGAGTGGGGAAGAAGGACGTGGGGTTCGGGCAGGGCGCTTCCCGCCTTCTGCATGAGGTTCCTGAGAATGGCGACCTCGTGGGCTACTCGGTGGCTACTACGGTCTCGGCCACCGGGCACCCGTACCTGATCATCGGCACACCTGGCGAGGATCTGCCGTCCGGGCCCGACACCGGGTTGGTGAACGCCGTTCAGTCGGCCGCGCTCGACGTCGCGACGATCACCCAGGACAGCCCCGGGGTCTGGGAGAGCGCCGAAGCCCACGACCGGTTCGGCTTCTCGGTTGCCGCAGCCGGCAACTGGTTCACCGTCGGCGTACCGGGTGAGTCGATCGGCCTGGCGAGGGGCGCGGGAGCCATCTCGGTCTTCAAGACCTCGATCGACATCAGCGGAATCCCCGCCCCGGCCTGGGGTTCGGGACAGGCCCGCAACGGCGTCGGGGACAGCTTTGCCGAGGCGGGAGACGGCTACGGCACATCCGTGGCAATGGCCGCACACCGTACGACGACAACGACACCACCTGGGGATGCGCTGATCGCGGTCGGCGTGCCCGGTGAGGATCTCGGCGCGCTCGCCGACGCGGGAGGCATCCAGATCGGGCAGGTGACCTGGGACAGCCGCGCGGTGTGGCACTCCTGGATCACCCAGGACTCGGCGGACATGGAGGCTGTCGCGGAGACAGGTGACCGCTTCGGCCAGAGCGTCGTCGCGGTGAACACCTCCCCGACGGTGGTCGGCACCGCGGCGACGATGCGCGTCGCGGCGGGCGCTCCGGGAGAGGACTCCGGCACGGGCGTGACGGATGTCGGCGGTGTGGGCCTGCTGCCCCTGCTGGGCGCACCCGGGGCAAGTGACGTCTGGCTGGAGGCGGGTGACGGCATCCCCGCGGAACCGGCAGATCATCTGCTGGCGGGACTGAATCTCGGAACCACCGGCAGTTCGGCTCTGCTGGTGGGGCTCCCGTATGCGAAGACCGGCGACCGCGCGGTTCATTCCTACGCGTGGACGACCGGTAGCGGCGGAAGCCCGACACAGACCTGGAAGCCCGGCCAAGGCGGCATCCCGGCGGACAACGTCGCCTTCGGCACCGCGATCCGGTAGCTCGTCCCCGAGGGGACCCGGCGGACGAACCCACACACCAACAGGGCGGGGAACACAGCAGTGTCGAAGGGGACGAGGCACCGTCGCGCCTGGACGGCGACAAGTGTCATCGGCGCGGTCATCGCGCTCCTGGTCACAGGGGCGCACTACGGCGACGGCGACGGCGATGGCGGGGAGCGGGTTCGGAGCCCGCGGATCGCGGAGGCCGCACAGGCCCGTCTGAAGGCGGCGGTCGCCAACGGGCTGCTGACCGAGGCCGCGGCCCAGGCCGCAGCGTCGGAGGCCGGCCAGCCGGTGGAGGTCACCGGCCTGCGCGAGGAACGTCGCACCGTGGTGGCGAACGGCGACGGTACCTTCACCGCGAAGGAGTTCCTCGAACCCGTCCGCTCCTTCCGCAACGCCGAGTGGAAGCCGATCGACACCAACCTGGCCAAGTCCCCGGACGGGAAGTGGCGGCCCCTGGCCACCGCGGTGAATCTGGAGGTGTCGGGCGGGGGGACGGGTCCCTTCGCCGCAGTGGAGAGGGCCGGCCGCGAGTTCGCCCTGACCTGGCCGGGCGGTCCGCTTCCCGTTCCTGCCGTGAGCGGTGACACGGCGACGTATGCCGACGTCATGCCGGGTGTGGACCTGGTGGTACGCGCCGAGGCGGAAGGTTTCGGGCACTTCATCGTCATCAAGACGTCGGACGCCGCCGCAAACCCCGAGGTGGCCCGCATCGAACTGGGACTGCGTACGGACGCGCTCGCCGTGCAGGAAACACCCTCGGGGGATCTGCAGGCAGTCGACACCCAGTCCCGGGGCGTGGTCTTCGAGGCCGCGGAGCCCGTCATGTGGGACACACCCGCAGCCTTACCACCGCGAGTCCGGCCCGAGGCCGCCGCGCCCGGCGGCTCCCTGCTGTCGCCCGACCCCGCCGCCGCCGTCGCCCCGGTCGGGATGACGGTCGGCACCGACAGCCTCACGCTCACTCCCGATCCGCGACTCCTGGCAGCCCCCGCAGCGTTCCCTATCGTCATCGACCCGACGGTGACGAGCCCCAGCTCGGCCTGGACCTCGGTCATCAAGGGCATGCCGACCGAACAGAACTGGAAGTTCACCACTCCGGCGGGCATGGGCAAGTGCCCCACCGACTACAGCGCCGCGTCCTGCCAGGGCATCGACACCCGCCGGTTGATGTACACGATCCCTCTGACGGCCTACCGGACGAACATGACGATCCTGGAGGCCACGTTTTCGACCCGAGTGGCCCATATCTACAGCGCCACGCCCACTGCCGAGCCCGTGCGGCTGTTCCGGGTCGGGGGCAAGGACTTCGGCGTCACCTCCGCCAGCAACTGGAGCAATACCAGCGCGCTGTGGGACACGCCCCTGTCGACCGTCGACAAGGCGATCTCACCCACATCGTGCAGCAGCCCGGCGAACCTCCATTTCGAGTCGGCGGCGGCCGGGGCGCTGGCCCAGGACGTGCAGGCCGCGGTCAGGGCCGGCTGGTCGCGGATGACGTTCGGGCTGCGCGCGGCCGACGAGAGCCGGTTCGCCGAGTGGAAGCGCATGTGTGGCAACGCGTACCTCTCGGTGACGTACAACCGCCCACCGGCCACGCTGACGGCGGCCAAGCTGTCGAGCAACCCCGGCGGCGCGTGCAACACCACTGCCGCGGGGGTGCGGGTCAACCGGCTGCCCAAACTGTATGCCCAGCCCACCGACCCGGATCACAGTACTCGCGAGGCCGAGCCGGTGAAGGTCGAGTACAAGATCTTCTGGAACGACGGGGGCGGCATCGCCCAGACGTACTCGTACACCACGGGGATGCGCTCGCCGGGTGCGACGTTCCAGCATCAGGTGACGGCGCCCAGGGGGAAGGCCATCCAGGAGAACGCCGTGGTCGGCTGGGCTGCTCGGGTCAGTGACGGGGTGGTGTGGAGCGCCTGGAGTCCGACCTGCCGTTTCGTGGTCGACAAGAACGTCCCGGGCGCTCCCTTGGTGAACTCCCCGCAGTTCCCCTCCGAGAAGGACGGGGCCGGAGTGGGCAGCACGGGCGACTTCACCTTCTCGCCGAACACCGAGGACGGATTCGACGACGCCGTCGTCAAGTACGTGTACGACTTCGACACCGACGACCAGCCGGCCGCCACCGTGCAACCGGTACGCGCGGGAGACCCGGTGACCGTCCGCTGGACGCCGCAGCTCCGCGTCGGGCACAAGCTGTTCGTCACGGCCTACGACAGCGCCAACAACCCCAGTACTCCGGTCACCTATCTGTTCACCGCCGTCGAAGGACAGCCGGCCGCAGGCCAGTGGAGCCTGTCCGACGGAGCCCAGGCAGCCGTGGCCCGCGACGAGTCCGGGAACCATCCGGCGCGGATCGGGCCCGCGATCCGGCGCGACACCGCGGGGAACGGGACGGAGGCCGACCGGGTGATGGATCTGAACGGGACCCCGGACTCCTACCTGGAAACGGACGCGCCGGTCGTCGGTACGGACAGCGGCTTCTCGGTCAGCGCATGGGTCAAGCCGGATGTGCTGGACCGGGACATGACCGTCGTCAGCCAGAACGGAACCGGTGAGCCCGGCTTCCGGCTCGGCTATCGAGCGAGCGGGAAGACCTGGGAGTTCGCACTGGCGACGGCCGATGTCCAGGCGATGGGCGAGACCACGCTCGTCGCGACCGGGACCCGCACCTGCCCGGGTGTCACGGCCCCGCAGGTGGTCTGCGCAGGCGAATGGCGTCATATAGCGGGGGTCTACGACCCGGGCGCCACCAAGCCGCTCAGGCTCTACATCGACGGCGAACTCCAGGCCGAGGCCGCCCAGCCCTCCCCGTGGCACGCGCACGGCACGTTTCAGATGGGACGGGTCCGGGCCAAGACCGGCTACCACGGTCACTGGGACGGGCAACTCGCCGACGTCCGTGCCTACAACCGGGTGACGCCCGCCGACGAGGTCTCCAAGATGGTGGTCGGCAAGCTGAGTCGCCTCGGGTACTGGCCGCTCGACACGGTCGGCGGCACCTCCTTCCCCGCACTCGGCGGTGGGCAGGCCCTGGTCATGGGAGGTGGCGCCGAGTACTACCGGGAGACAGATCTGGACGTGCTCGTCGGGAACTTCCTGATGATCACTCAGAACGCGGCGGGCCAGCAGATCGGCGGCGGGCGCATGCTGCTGAAGGACAGCGGCTACGCGGCCACCGCGACCGCTCCGCTGCCCGGGACCGGGAGCTTCTCCGTCACCGCACGGGTCCGGCTCTCCAGCGATACGGCCACCACCCGCCAAGCCGTACTCGCCCTCCCCGGGGACACCACCAACCGCTTCGTGGTGCGCTTCACCGCCTCCGAAGGAGGGCTGCCCGGCCACTGGGAACTGGTCGTCCCCAGGGAAGCCGGCTCGGAGACCCCGGCCGCGGTGGCCCGCGCCTACGCGGACGGCAGCCCGCACGAGGGACACGGACAGTTCGTCACCGTGACCTATGACGCGCTGACACAGCGGCTGAGCCTCTACGTGGACGGGGCCGCGGCCGAACCCCGACCCGGCGCCTCCCCACCGGTGTCCGGGCATGTCGACGGGGTCGCGATGACCTGGCCGGCGACAGGCGGCCTCCAGGTCGGCAGGGCCCGCACGGGAGCGGGCAGCTGGGGGGACTACCTCTCAGGTGACGTGGACGACGTCCGGATCTACAACGGCGTCCTCGACAGGAGCACGATCGAGCGGCTTCGGGACAACCACGCCAAGCCCGCGCTCTAGCAGCATCACCCGGCCGCCGCCCCCGGCGGCCGGGACCCCAGGGATGTTCCCCGTCCTCACTTCGCTTCCTCCGGGAGTCTCCATGTCTGCCCGAACCACCCGTCCGGGTCTCTTACGCGGCCGCAGAGCGTTCGCCGTGGTCGCTCTGACACTGTCGACCGTCCTCATGGCGACGACCGTGCAGGCGGCGGCCGTCCCGGAAGCGGCGAAGCCGTTCTCGGCCGACAAGCCCACGTTCGACGCCCCCGCGAAGGGCCGGCCGTCAGCGGCGAAGCCCCGGCCCGTCGACACCACGAAGAAGGCGGCGGTTGCCGCCCTCGATCCGGCGCGCTGGCCGGGAGCGGGCAGCGCGACCGCCGAGGTGACGGCCAAGGGCGGGAAGGCCGAACCGGGCGGACTCCCCGTCACCCTGGCCGCACCCGCCGCTGAGGCTCGTGCTGCCCTGAAGACAAAGAAGGCCCCCGCCGCCAAGCAGGCCCCCGCGGCGACGAAGGTGCGCGTCGAGGTCATGGACCGCGACCGCGCGTTCGCCCTCGGTACGACCGCGCTCCTGAAAGTCAGCCACGCCGACGCCACGGCCGGGACGGCCCGGACCCGGCTCAGCGTCGACTACACGAGCTTCGCCGAGGGCCACGGCGGCGACTTCGGCGCCCGGCTGACCCTCTACCGGCTGCCCGCCTGTGCCCTGACCGCCACACCCGGATCCAGGGCATGCCCGCAGCGGCCCGTCCGACTCCCGTCGGTGAACAACACCGAGACCAAGACCCTCTCCGCCGATGTTCCGGTCACGCGCGCGGCCTCGGCTCCGCTCCTGGCCGTGGCGTCCACGGCCACCTCGTCCCAGGGCAGCTACAGCGCCACCCCGCTCGCTCCCTCGGCCTCCTGGAACGTCTCACCGTCCTCTGGCGGCTTCTCCTGGTCGTATCCCATGCGGCTGGTACCCACCCCCGGCGGCCAGGTGCCGTCGGTCGGGCTCTCCTACTCGTCGCAGAGTGCCGACGGCAAGACCGCCATCACCAACAACCAGGGCTCCTGGGTGGGTGAGTCGTTCTCGTACGAACCCGGCTTCATCGAGCGCCAGTACAAGCCGTGCGCCGACGACGGGCACCCGAACTCGGGCGAGATGTGCTGGGCCCACGACAATGCCACGATCATGCTCAACGGTTCGTCCGGGCAGCTGATCAAGGACAACACCACCGGTGCCTGGCACATGACCGGCGACAACGGATGGAAGATCGAGAAGCTCACCGGCGCGGTCAACGGCGATGACAACGGAGAGCACTGGAAGGTCACCGCCGACGGCAGCGAGTACTACTTCGGCCTCAACCGCCGTCCCGGCTGGCGAGCCGACAACCCCGACACCACCGCGAAGACCGACCCGGACCCGGAGACCCGCTCCGCCTGGACCGTCCCCGTCACCGGCGACGACAGCGGGGACGCGTGCTACAAACCGGTGTTCGCGGACGCCTGGTGTCAGCAGGCCTGGCGGTGGAACCTGGACTACGTCAAGGACGTCCACAGCAACACCATCTCCTACCTCTATGGCAAGGAACTCAACGCCTACGCCCGCGGCGGCAGGACCGATGTGGCCGGCACCACCTACACCCGCGGTGGCTACCTCCAGCGCATCGAGTACGGGCAGAAGCACAACGCGGTGTTCACCGAGGCCGCTCCGGCGCGCGTCCTGTTCACCACGGACGAACGGTGCGAGGTCACCGCGGTCTTCGACTGCGCCCCGTCGAAATGGACCTCCGCCAACACCGCGCGCTGGCCCGACACCCCCTTCGACCGCTACTGCGCGGTCGGAGCCAGGTGCACGCTGACCCAGGCGTCACCGTCCTTCTTCACCCGCAAGAAGCTGACCGCCGTCACCACGCAGATGCGCACCGGTCCGACCACGACCACCCCGACCGGCACCAGCACCCCGTACGCCGATGTCGACGCCTGGCACCTCAAGCACCTGTTCACCGACAACGGCGACGACTCCAAGACACTGTGGCTGTCCGAGATCCAGCACGAGGGCAAGGGCAACGGCGGCAGCATCAGACTGCCCTCCGTACAGCTGATCGGCCGGACGCTGGCCAACCGAGTCGACGCGATCGGCAACAATCTCTCGCCGATCAAGCGGTTCCGGCTGTACACGGTGCTCAGTGAGTCCGGCGCGCAGCTGGATGTCTCGTACCAGCCGGCCGACTGCGCCGCCGGATTACTTCCGAGCCCCGGCAATTCGGTCAAACGCTGCTATCCAGTGGTCTGGGCCCCGCCAGGACACCTGGACCCCATCACGGACTGGTTCCACAAATACGTGGTCGCCTCGGTGCAGCAGTCCGACCGCACCGGTCTGAGCGACCCGATGGTCACCCGGTACGAGTACCTCGGCGACGCCGCCTGGCGGAAGGCCAAGCCCGACGGAATCACCCAGCCGAGGTTCCTGACCTGGAGCCAGTGGCAGGGCTACGGCAAGGCCAGGGTCACCTCCGGCGACGGCCAGAACCAGCCCTCACGGGTCGACTACACCTATCTCCAGGGCATGCACGGCGACCCCAAACCCGGCGGCGGAGTCCGCACGGAGTCCGTCGTCGACTCCAGCGGCGTCAGCCACACCGGTCTGGAGGAGTACGCCGGCTTCGAACTGGAGACGGCCGCGTACAGCGGCGGCGCCATCGTCTCGAAGACGATCTCCACCCCCTGGCAACGGACCACCGCCACCCAGACCCGCACCTGGGACGGCACCCAGGTCGTCAACAAGGCGACCGTCGTACGCACCGAGACGACCCGCGGCTTCACGGCCCTGTCCAACGGCACCTGGCGCGAGTCCAGGACGATCACCGGATTCGCCACCGCCCCCGGCGTCGTCGGGCGCACCGAACTGGTCAACGACCTGGGCGACGTCTCCACCACGGACGACGACCGGTGCACCCGCACCTGGTACGCCGACAATCCGGCCCTCAATCTGCTCAGTCTGTCCGAGCGGAGTGAGACCGTCTCCGTGGCGTGCGGTGTCACCCCCGACAGGAAGACCCAGGTCCTGACCGACCAGCGCACCAGTTACGACGGCCATGCCCTGGGGGTCGCGCCCACCCGGGGGCTCGCCACCAGGACGGAGCGGCTGAAGGCCCACGACGGCACCACGGCCACGTACCAGATCACCGGCACCACCACGTACGACGGCTACGGGCGGCCCCTCGCCCAGACGGACACCCCGGCGGGGGCGACCACCACCCTCGCCTACACCGAGTCCAACGGACTGATCTCCAAGGTCACGTCCAGGAACCAGCTCACCCACCTGACCACCACCGAGTACGAGCCCGCGTGGGGCCAGGCCAAAGCGCAGATCGACCCCAACAGCCGCCGCACCGACCTGGAGTTCGACGCGCTGGGCCGGCTCACCTCCGTCTGGCTGCCCGACCGGCACAAGGGCGCGGTCAGCCCGAGCCTGAAGTACGGCTACTTCATCCGGCAGGACGACGTCTCCGCCATCAAGACGGAGAAGATCGGGAGTACTGGTATCTACGGCGTAGCCGAGTACCAGCTCTTCGACGCACTGCTGCGCCCGCGCCAGCACCAGACCGAAGGCCCCCACGGCACGCGGATGGTGGCGGACACCTGGTACAACGGCCTCGGCAAGGTCGCCAAGACGAACGCCACCTACAACGCGCTCGGCGCGCCGTCGGACAAGCTCATGGCCGTGTCGGACGGTGACGTCGGCGCGCAGACCCGGAATCTCCACGACGGCCTGGGGCGTCCCACCGCCGAGATCTTCGCCATCTCCGGACATGAGCAGTGGCGCACCACCACCTCGTACGACTCGACGAGCGAGGGCGACCGGGTCCACACCGACCCGCCCCAGGGCGGCGTCCCGACCACCGCCATCAGCAACCCGGCCGGCCGGCTGACCGAGCTGCGCCACTTCGACGGACCTTCACCGGTCACGACCGGACCGCTCGGCGAGCACACCGCGACCAAGTACACCTACCGGCCCGCCGGTGAGGTGGCGACGGTCAAGGACGCGCAGAACAACGTCTGGTCGTACGAGTACGACCAGCTCGGCCGCAGGACCAAGACCGTCGACCCCGACGCGGGCACGTCCACCACCACCTACGACGACGCCGACCGCCCGGTCACCGAGACCGACGGCCGCGGCGACAAGATCACCACGACCTACGACGTGCTCAGCCGCCCCCAGGCCACCTACTCCGGTGAGGGCACCACCGGCACCAAGCTCACCGAGACGCTCTACGACAAGGCCGGAGTGCTGGGACACCCGTACGCGTCCCTCCGCTACGTCAACGCCACGGAGTACTTCGGCTCGTTCATCACGCAGATCGATATGCTCTACCGCCCCACTGTGACGGCGATCTCCGTGCCCGCCTCGGAGGGGCCGGGCCTCAAGGGCCTGTACGCCTTCACCACCAACTACAACAGGGACGGCACCGTCGCCTCCCAGGGCATGCCGGGTGTCGGCGGCCTGCCGACCGAGGCTTTGATCACCCATTACGACGAGTTGCAGCGCCCCGTCAGCATGTCCGGCGACACATCCAACTACGTCACCAACACGGTCTGGACACCCACGAGCCAGCTGTCCACCCTCACACTGAACGGTGGCGCCAAGCAGTCCGAGCAGCACTTCTTCTACGAGAAGGGCACGGACCGCGTCACCCGTCAGCTCGTCACCGTCGACGGCCTGGGCAGGGCCGCGAAGGACGTCAAGACCTCGTACGACCAGGCCGGTAACGTCCTCTCGATCGCCGACACGGCGGACACCGCTTCCACGGCCGTCACGGACGTGCAGTGCTTCGCCTACGACGGACAGAAGCGGCTGTCCGAGGTCTGGACCCCGGCGGCCACCGCGGCCACGGCGGCCGGGTCCGGCACGGTCGGCATGGCGACGCCCGAGTACAACGGCAGCAAACCCAGCGCCTGCGCCGCCGCACCCGGCGCGAGCCCCCTCGGCGGACCGGCTCCGTACTGGACGTCGTACACCATCGACAAGATCGGCAACCGCACGAAGGAAGTCCGCCACGACACCGGCCTCGCCGCCGCCAAGAACGTCACCCGCACCTATGCCTACGCGGACGCGAACGAGAACGGCATCCCCAAGGAGCCCGGCGACGGCGGCCCCCACGCGGTCACCAAGGTCACCGAGCAGACCCAGACCGGCCCCCAGGTTTCGAAGTACGCCTACGACAACGCCGGAAACACCACCCGGCGGACCACTGGTGGTGACACCCAGAGCCTCACCTGGAACGCCGAGGGCAAGGTCGCCAAGATCACCGAGCCGGACGACCCCACCACCCCGAACGAGAACGAGGCCACCGAGACCACCTTCCTGTACGACGCGAACGGCAACCGCCTCAGGCGCAAGGACCCCACCGGCACCACGATCTACCTCCCCGGCACCGAACTCCGTCTCCCGACCGGCGCCACCACCCCGCAGGGCACGCGTTACTACACCCACGCCGGAAAGACCGTCGCCGTACGCACCTCCGGCAACAAGGTCAGCTACCTCGCCTCGGACCACCACGGCACAGGCGACCTGGCGATCGACTCCACCACCGGCGCTGTCACCCAGCGCCGCCTGGATCCGTACGGCAACCCGCGCACCGGCAACACCGGGGTCTGGCCGGGCCACAAGGGCTTCGTCGGCGGAACGATCGACGAATCCACCGGTCTGACGAACCTGGGTGCGCGTCAATACGACCCCGCCCTGGGCAAATTCATCTCCGTCGACCCGGTCATCGACGTCACCAACCCGCAGCAGATGAACGCGTACGCGTACGCCAACAACACGCCGGTGACGCTGGCCGACCCGTCGGGCCTGTACGCCGGGTTCTGCGTGACCCTGGAATGCGCCATCGGCACGACCCAGGACGAGAAGAAGAACTCGACGCCGACGGGAAAGGCGGCGAACAAGGCAAGCAAGGATGTCGCCCGGGCATCGGCCTCCCACAACAAGGCCAGGCAGAAGGTCGTCAACGCCGGCAAGAAGCTCGCCAAGATCCTCATGGACGAGCTCGGCGTCACCGCCGCACTGGACTGCATATCCAGCGGCGACGCCGCCGCCTGCGGCGAAACCCTCCTCAACATCGCGGGGAGCTTCGCCGGCGGCCTGGCAGGAAAGCTGCTCGCGAAATACGGAGCCCCCTGGAAATGGAACGACGCCGCGAAGCTGGCCAAGCGCGTGGGCGGCCTCCTCGACGACCTGGTCACCGGAGTCAAGGAAGTCTGGGACACCTCCAAGACGCTCAACAAAGCCAGAGACAAGCTGGCCGCGGCCGAGGCCAAGTACAAGAAGACGGCGAAGCAAGCGGAGGCAGGCTGCGCGACCAAACACAGCTTCCTTCCCGGCACCCGGGTCCTCCTCGCCGACGGCTCCACCAAACCGATCGAGAAAGTCAGAACCGGCGACAGGATCATCACGACCGATCCCGGAACCGGGAAGGAGGTCGTCCGCGAAGTCGTCGGCACGATCGTCACCGAGGACGACAAGGAATTCGTCGAACTCACCATGACCGACGACGGCAGGACCTCGTCCCTGATCTCCACCACGACCCACCCGTTCTGGGTCGAGTCCGAACAGGACTGGATCGACGCCGGCGACCTCAAGCCGGGCACGCGCCTCACGACCCCCGACGGCGCAACGGCGGTGCTGGACGACACCCGCTCCTTCGAAAAGCGCCAGCGCACACACGACCTCACGATCGCGAACCTGCACGCGTATTATGTGCTGGCGGGGGCCACACCGGTCCTGGTCCACAACTGCGGTGAGGTATCCCTCGAAGCACAGGCCGATGCGGGCGAGATTCGGGGAAGCGACTTCGCCGCCGAATATGAATCTCGGAGCGGCCATGTCTACCGATCGGACAACAAGGAGCCTGTCACCGCTCCGGATGAAATGGCGGAGATCTTCGAGCAGCAGGCCCACCCGATGAACGGTGGATGTGCGGAGACGCAGTGCCTGAGCAAGGCGTATGCAAGAGAAGGTGAACCGGGTATCCGAGGCGGGAACATGACTACGGTGCATGTGAGCGATACGCCCAAGGGTGACCACGGTGCTCCTGCCACCCCGTGCAAGGCGTGCCGCCGAGTGATGGACAGCTTGGGGGTGAATTACTAGTGAGCGGCGAACCGGCGGATTTCACCTCCCGATTGAACCCGGCAACGGTTTCCGCCCTGCGGCAGGCTGGCTGGTACCCCGGGCGACACCTCGACGTGTCCTCCGACATCCAGTCTCTGGAGACACAGGGGTACATCCCGAGCCCATTGGCAACCGCCTTCCTCGAATCGTTCCGAGGTCTGAAGATTGGGCCGGCCCGTGAGGACGGCCCCAACTTCATCAACGGCGAACCGTTCTTCGTCGATGCCGTGGGAGCTGGCGGCAGGCATCAGGACGAATCCTCGGCGATCGGCTCAGCCCTCGGCGGTTCGTGGTTTCCCGTCGGCTGGTGGCTCAGCTATTCGCATGTCTTCATGCGGCCGGACGGGGCTGTGGCCGCTTACGCGAACGGCCTGATCTGGAGCATCGGAAGCACACCCTACGAGGGCTTGGACCTTATGGTGAGCGCGGATCGCCCGTTGATCTGCGTTCATGCGCCCGAGGGGATGAAGCCGTGGCCCAAGTAGGGCTCAGGTGCCCGTCGGGAAGTGCGGATGAGCCATCAGCCAGAACAAAGTCCGAGGAGTGGCTCTCAGAAGGCAGCGCCCAGAACGTTCTTCTGATTCCACGGGGCATAGCCTAGAAGTGTGAATTCAAAAGCCCCACCGGCAAAATCCAGGGCCTACTTGCCTACTATCGGAGCATCGGCCGTCTCTAGAAAGGTCAGTGCAGGATGTCAGTTCGGCGCGAGGTCGAGGACCTGCTTGGCGCGGGACCACTCCCCTCAGAGGATGCTTCCGAAGAGGAAATCGCTGAGGCTCAGCAGCTTCTTGAAGTCATCAATGCGCCGGTCTCAGATGAAGAGGCGCAGGCGCTGGTGGCGTGCTTTGGTTCCGACGACTGTTACGGCCTTTCATGGACCTTGCTCCATCTGATCGAAACGGCATCAGGTGCTCAGAATGCGAGGTATTCACGGAACATGGAAAACCCGTGGGTTCAATTGCTTACCGCCCGTGTCGAAGCCGCGCGAATACAGCGGGAGTAGCGTGTAGTTGCCTCGGCGCCGTGACGCCGGTTCATCTGCCGTGGCGCAGTGGTAGCTCTTAGGGTCCCTTTGTGCTTTGAGGCAGTAGTTGACGACAATATCAGCGCACAAGGCCGGTGCAGGGTGGCGATTCATCTCAGTCGCCCTTGGTCGTCTCGGTGATCGCCGGACCAAGCCGTCGCCGTGGGCGTGGGCCTTCTTGCGCTTCGGCGGTCATCGAGGCGGCCTCTTCCGGGTGTAGAGCCCATGCGGGCGGGGGCGTGTAGCTGCCTGCGGGGCCGTCGAGACTGACGACGGCGTGGAAGTGGACCAGTCCGCCTGCTGTACTCGGCGACCTTGACGTACGAGACCCGGATGACCTTGTGCAGCAGGCGCTGTGGGATTCCGGCGGCGAGGGTGCGGCGCAGGCGGAGTACGAAGCGCGCCCACAGAGCATGGTGCTGACCGCGCGAGTCGCGAACGTCGGCGACCCGCCGTGGTTACTCTTCCCGCATGGCTGAGGGATCCGGACAACTGTCCTTCGACACGGACACGGACGCGGCGCACCTCGCGGTTCCGGGGCTGCGTTACGTCCCCGACTGGCTCGACCCCGCCGCCTGCCGGGAGCTGCTGTCGCACATCGACGGAGCGGAGTGGTCGACGGAGCTCAGGCGGCGGGTCCAGCACTACGGCCACCGGTACGACTACGGCCGACGCAGCGTCACCTCGGATTCCCGCACTCCGGACCCGGCCCCGCCGCTGCCACCGTGGGCGCTCGACCTGGCCGAACGCCTGGTCCGCGAGGGCCTCATGGAGCAGGCGGCCGATCAGGCCATCATCAACGAGTACCAACCCGGTCAGGGCATCAGCCCGCATGTCGACTGCGTCCCGTGCTTCGGTCCGGTCGTCGCCGCGATCTCCCTCGGCTCCGGCTGTGTCATGGACTTCACCCGCCCCGAGGACGGTACGAAGGCCGCAGTGAGTCTCGCTCCCGGCAGCCTGTGCGTGATGACGGGCCCGGCCCGGTACGAGCGGCGCCACGGCATCGCCGCCCGCAAGAGCGACCCGGGCCCGGTGGCCCGTATTCCCCGGGGCCGGCGGGTGTCGGTGACGTTCCGTACGGTCCTCGACCCTGCCTGACCTGTCGGCGCAGGCACACGTGGGGCGGACCGGCGCTGCTCTCAGAGTCCGGCAGAGGGCCAGCGCGGGCCCGATTCCGGATCGAGGGCCCAGGCGTACTGGTGGCCCGTCGACTCAACGGTCAGGCCGTAGTCGTACAGGTCCGGTTCTCCCGCGTCGAGCCACATGTCCCACGCCTGCTCCAGCTCGTTGGCCAGCCGGCGGGGGCCGCCTTGATGCGCCACGGTCGTGCCGTCGCTCTGCGCGGAGAGCGACGCCCATGACGAAGCGCCGTCATGAAACCAGGCGTTGAGCCCGTCCGCGTCGGCCGACGTGGTGATCCGCACATCCGGAAGTGCCACACGCAGGGCGAAGATCAGATGCCAGTCGTTCCGCAGGGGCGCCAGCTCCCGTCCCCAGGGCCGCAGGGAGTCGGACCGCCGGTCACCGCGCACCTCACCGAAGCTGTCAAAGCCTCGGCCCGCGCCGCGAGCGGGCATGAACTGCGCCAGGCCCTGCACCCAGCCGCTCGCCGAGCGGCCGTCCTCGGAGACGGTGAGCGCCACATGCCCGAGCCGACCCCAGGGTGTGACGATCCGGCCCCCGGGCCGCGTCTGCTCCACCCATGCCCAGGGGACGCGATCCACCGCATAGGTCGAGATCACCCGGTCGTACGGCGCGCCCGGCGACCACCCCGCGGTGCCGTCACCCACCTCCACCGCCACCTCGGCTGCCACCGCTTCCAGCCGCTTCCCGGCCGCCGAAGCCAACGCGGAGTCCACCTCCACGCTGGTCACCCGGCCCGGCCCGGCCCGGTACGCCAGGAGCGCGGCGTTCCAGCCGGTGCCCGCCCCCAGTTCCAGGGTTCGCTGTCCGGGCTCCAGCAGGAGCGAGTCGAGCATGTCCACCACCACGCCCTGACACGACAGGCTGGACGAGGCCCGGCCGTCGGTGACCTGGGTGACGGCGGCGGCGTCCGGATCGGCGTAGACCTCGTCCGCCCACCGGGAGGCGTCCACCGTACGATCCAGTGGGACATAGGCGTGGCCGTCCCAGCGCCACAGCCTGTCCGGCGCGAACAGATGCCGGGGCAGGGCGTCGACGGCTTCCCGGATCCACGGTGAACGGGCAGGCCAAGTGCCGTGCCGTTCCATCGCTTCCGCAAGTCGTCGACGCCGGTCGGTGAAGGAGCGCACCACTACTTCTTCTTGTGCTTGCCGGCGGAGGGCGGGGGAGTCGGCACCTGCCCGTCCGAGTTACCGGGAGGCGGCTTCCCCTTCGACAGGTCCTCCGGCGGCTTTTCGTGGTCGCCCATGCTCGTCCCCTTCTGGGCGGATTGGCCCGCCCCCATGGTTACGTGCAGTGAGGCATCGAGGATAGGCGGTATTCGGACGGTAGCGGCTGAGGCGACCTCCGCGCGTGTGCGGGGCATGCGCGGGGCGCGCCGGCTCGTTGGCCGGGCGGCGCGCCCCCCGCGCGGGGTTTCAGGTGGAGGTGGGTTCGCTCGCGAAGGCGATGAACCGGGTCCAGGCGTGGGTGGTGACGTGGAGGGCGGGGCCCTGTTTGTGCTTGGAGTCGCGTATGCCGATGTGGGGGGCGAGGTTCGCGACTTCGACGCAGGTTCCGCCGGCGTCGCTGCTGTACGAGGACTTTCTCCACGTGGGTTCGCCTGATATATCGAGTGTGTTCCGGTGAGTGCGCATGGCTAGATCTCCCTTGCGAGTTGGTGCAGGAATCCGGCAGTCGCCGAAGGGCCAAGGGCTTCGCTGCGCATAGCGTCGAACCTCTGGTTGTACTTCCAGACGTCAAGTTGCTTGTCGGTGACCGTGATTGTTTCCGCCACGTCCGACTGAACAATCGGGTCCACGCGAGCGTCGAAGTTCAGGATGAGGAAGTTGATGTCGGAGCGATAGGCCGCAACGCTCATAGGGAGAATCTGGACGGTCACATTGTCCAGGGCGCAAAGCCGTTCGATCTCTTCGTACTGGCCCTTCATGATCTCCGGGCCGCCGATCATCCGCCTCAGCGCCGCCTCGTCCAGAATGACGCGGAGTGCCAAGGGATTCTCCGCGCGGGTCAGCAACTCCTTGCGCTGCATTCGCAGACGCACGTTGTTCTCGACGAAGGCCGTGGTTGTCTCATTGACCGGCTTGGCGGTCATGAACTGAGCCCGGGCGTACGCCTCGGACTGAAGCAGTCCGAAGACGAGCATCGGATGCCAGCCCCGAATCTCCGATGCGTCGGCTTCCAGGCCCATGTACATCGGCATTCCGGACGGCATGATGTGCCGGAACGGAACCCACGGATTACGGCTCAGCGAGTCCCGTTGTAGGGACACCAGGAACTCGCGGTCGTCGATGTCCTCGATCCCGTAGCGATCGAGCAGCTTCTCCAGGTCTTCCACCTTGGGAAGGTTGTTGTGCCCGGTCTCGACCCGGCCGAGCTTGGTGTCACTGAAACCCAGCCCCGCCACCGCCTCCTGAATCGTCAGACCCACGCCTTCGCGCAGGCGTCGAAGCTCCTTGCCCAGTTCCCGTCGACGGTACGTCGGTCCCCTCCGTGCTGCCACCTGTCCGCCCTTCCTGATGCTCTGTTGGTCTGCGGCGTGTGCCTGTGTGCCGTCGTGGGCACCCAGTCACCCCTCTGGCGATCCATGCCGGTGCTGTGGCATGTGCCAATTTCTCCGTTGCTCCGGATTGAGTTGCAGGTTAACTCAACGATGCCTCACGGTAGTTGGGAACAGCCAAGCCGGACGGCGATGCACATACCCGGACCTACTGTCACCCGTAGGCCAGCCGCGCCCTGTCCGAAGAACCGTGGAGGGCCGGGCAGATGCCGATGACAGTCACGAGACCGGAAACCGAATCCGTCGCCGGGTTCGACGTGAGCCTCGGGCGGGACGGGAAGCAGGGGGAGCCGTTGACGGACGGGGACCGGTTGTGGCCCGCGCTCATGCGGCGGGTGGTGCGGGCGCATATGAGCCTGTGGGGGCTCGGTGCCCTGGCCGGCACCGCCGAGTTGCTGATGTCGGAGCTGGTCACCAACGCGCTGGAGCACGGTCACGGCACCGTGGGCGTACGGGTGTGGCGCACCGAGACGCAGTTGTGTGCCGAGGTGCTCAGCGCCGGCCCCAGGACGGCCCGCGTTCGGGAGGCCGGGCCGTACGACGAGAGCGGCAGGGGGCTTCAGCTGGTCGCCGCGCTCGCGGACGGGTGGGGCGTCAGCGCGGACGGAGTCTGGTGTGCGCTGGCCATCGGGGGCACGTGATGCACGCCCATGACCGCGGTGGATCCGCCGGACCGGTCGCCCCCGACATGGGGGAGCTGGCCGTCCTGGTACGGGCCCTGATGGGCGCCGACGCCCGGCGGGCGGTGGTCGTGCCGCTGGGGGGCGGGCTTTTCGACGTGGTCGTGAGCGCGGCCGGGGAGGCCGGGCACGCCGTCGCGGACGCGATCGACGTACGGCATCCGCAGGGGTGCGGGCCGGTGATCGCGGACCCGGAGCGGCCCTGGCTGTACTGGCTGGTGCCGCCCGGGACGACCGGGCGATGGGCGGAGCATCCGTACGCCGTGTGTGTCGGCGCTCCCGCCACGATCGCCCTGCCGCCGCTGGACCGGCGAGGCCCCGGCGCAGGCCCGTACTGGCTGCGGCCCTGCCGGAGCGGCTGCCTGGTCGGGCCGGTGACGCTCCGTCAAGCTCTCGAGGTGCACCGGCCGTTGCCCGCACCCCATCAGGCTGTGGGGCACCTCCTCCTGGGGCCCTGGGCCTCCTGAAGCCGGTCGCCCGGGTGCTGTCGGGACCCCCGCCGGCCCGCACCCGGGCGGCCTCCCCTCCCTCCCCTCCGTACCACCGTGAAAGGCCCCCGTGACACACCCCTGTCCCCAGCCGCCGGTCAGTGTTCCCTGGATGGCCGCCTGGTCCGGCGAGACCGTCATCGAGGCGTCCGTCGTCCGCCGTCCCGGGCGGCGCGGCGGGATCGCGTACGCCGAGGAACTGCCCACCGACCGGGGCGAGTCCGGTGCCCTGCTGCACCGGGGCCGCAGGCCCGCGCCCCACGGCGGACGCGGGCGCCCGCTGTTCGCCGGTGTGCATCCGAACCGGCAGCGCAGGGCGATGAAGATGCTGCTGTGCCATCTGTGCGGGCAGCCCGCGTCCCACACCCCCGAGCACGGGGTGCTGTGGCTCCTGGGCGGAGGGCCCGGGGGCCGCGAACCCGGGTGGCCGGAGGGAGCCGTCACCACGTATCCGCCCGTGTGCCTGCCCTGTGCGACGCAGGCGATCCGGCAGTGTCCCCATCTGTTCGCCCGGGGACACACCGCGATCCGGGTGCGCTACCCGCGTTCGTACGGCTATCACGGCCGCCTCTACACCCCGGACCTCACCCGGCCCGGGTCCCCGACGCTCCTGGTCGTCGAGGAGACCGTGGACGTGCCGTTCGACGACCCGCGGCTGCCGTGGCTGCTGGCCGCCCAGCTCGTCGTACGGCTCACGGGCTGCACCCCCGTCGAGCTGTGACGGCCCACCTGCGCACGGCCCACCTGCGCACGGGTCACGGCGCGTCGGCGGGCGGCCGACCGGTCGGCCGGAGGGGCCCCGCCGAGGACGCGTTCAGCCGACGCGGTGCAGGGCCTTCTCCCGGCGTTCGGCGACACTCGAACCCGACTCGCGGCGGGCCATCCGGCGCAGGACCACCGGGGCGACGAGCAGACCGAGCACCGCCCAGGCCCCCAGCACGCCGACGGTCTCCAGATGGCGCCAGGAGTCGCCGATCTCGACACCGACGGCGGACTCGGGGAGCAGGGCGGAGCGCATGCCGAGGCCCAGCCAGTAGATGGGGGAGACCTGGGCGATCCCTTGCAGCCACTCCGGGAGCGAGGTGAGCGGATAGAAGATGCCCGAGACCGCGATCAGACCCATGACCGGCAGCTGGATCAGGCCCTGGGCACGGGCGGTCGGGAACACCGAGCCCAGGACCGCGCCGATGGGCAGGGTCGCCAGCATCCCCAGGACCAGTACCCAGGCGAGGGTGGGCCAGGACCCCGGGCTGCCCGCGGAGAGACCGTCGATGAGGAGCAGTCCGGGAATCAGCAGGATCGCGAGGTCGGCGAGCAGCCCGCCACCGACCGAGACGACCTTGCCGGTGAGGTAGCCGAGCATGCCGTTCGGCGTGGCCTTGGCGCGCAGCAGGGTGCCGTCCTCGCGGTCGGCGGTGAGCACCTGGCTCATGCTGACCATGCCCATCGCGACGTTCATGCCGAGAGCGCTCGGCAGGACCAGGGTGCCGAGCAGGAAGCCGCTGGATCCGAACTCCCGGTCCCGCAGGAAGAAGAGGACGACCAGCAACAGCACCGGCCACAGGAAGTGGGAGAGCAGATCGGCGCCGTTGGTGAAGGACTGGCGCAGTTCGATCAGGCCGCGCGTCCACCCCGCGCGTACCGCCGCGGTCGTCGGATTCACCGGGCCGCCTCCTTCTGCGTCTTCCGTACGGGGGTCTCGCTCTCGCGGACCAGCGCCATGTAGGTGTCCTCCAGGGAGGCCCGGCGGACCTCCAGTTCGGCGATCTCCTCGCCGTAGCGGCCGAACAGCGCGCGCACGAAGGCGGTCGAGTCGGGCGTCGACTCGGTGAAGCGCCGGCCCTCCCGCGTCCAGCGCACCTCGTCCTCGCCCGCGATGCGCCGGGCCAGTTCGGCCGCCGAGCCGTCCGCGACGATCCGGCCGCCCGCCAGGATCATGATGCGGTCGGCGAGTTTGTCCGCCTCGTCCAGATCGTGGGTGGTCAGCAGGATCGTGGTCTCGTGGTCCTCCGCGAGACGGTGGACCAGTTCGTGGAACTCGTACCGCGCCTCCGGGTCGAAGCCCGCCGTGGGCTCGTCGAGGAACAGCAGCTCGGGGCGGCCGACGATTCCGATCGCCACGTCGAGCCTGCGCCGCTGCCCGCCCGACAGCGTTTTGATCTTCTTGTCCGCGTGCGGGGTCAGACCGACCGCCGCGACGAGTTCGTCGGTGTGCCACGGGCGGCGGATCGCGGCGGTGGAGTAGGGGGCGTAGTACGTGCCGAGGTGGGCGAGCAGTTCACGGACCCGCCACTTGCCGTGATCCCGCCAGGACTGGAGGACGACCCCCAGCCGGGCGCGCCACCGCTCGTCGCCGTGCGCGGGGTCCGTGCCGAGCACCTCGATCCGGCCCGCCGAGCGCATCCGGAAGCCCTCCAGGATCTCGATCGTGGTGGTCTTGCCCGCGCCGTTCGGTCCCAGCAGTGCCAGGACTTCACCCTGACGCGCCCGGAAGCTCACATCGTGCAGGACGTCGGCCGTGCCGTAACGCATCCGGAGCCCGTCGACTTCGAGTACGACGCCGTCGTTCGCCGTCATCCGTTCACCCCCGTGTGGTCGGTGGTCATATCTCTTTCAGGGCTACGAAAGCTACGTTGCCTTTCTGGATTCGTCAATCAATGAGGAAGGTATTTGCCCTATATAAAGCGGAAATTGAGGGGGAGAATTGCAATGAGTGTGACGGTGAATGCAAAGCTGGTTGTGGACCTTGTTGCAATGAGATGACGGTGAACGCATACTGGGGGCCGGTCGGCCGCGGCCGGCGGAT
Source organism: Streptomyces sp. NPDC004609 (assembly GCF_042873655.1). NCBI lineage: Bacteria > Bacillati > Actinomycetota > Actinomycetes > Kitasatosporales > Streptomycetaceae > Streptomyces > Streptomyces sp. NPDC004609. The sequence goes on from NZ_JBIALS010000007.1 coordinate 149,992, forward strand.
TGCGGCGAGCGGGACCGGAGTGCGGGATCGGCGAGCGGTTCTTCCGGTGGGATCGACGAGCGAGAGGGCGGGCACCGATGCCGGGAGGCAGGCTGACGCACGACGACCGGCGGCGGATCGCGTCCGCGCTGTCCGAAGGGCTCGGATACGCCGAGATCGCCCGGCGGCTGGGCCGGCCGACGTCCACCGTCAGCCGGGAGGTCGCCCGCAACGGCGGGCCCGGGGAGTACGGCGCCGATCCCGCCCACCGGGCCACCGGCCGGCGCGCCCGCCGGGGCCGGACGGGCCCGCACCCGGTCGAGGCGGGCCGGGACGGGGGCCGAACGGACGGGCGTGAACCCGGCACGGTGGACGGATTCGCCGAGCAGTTCGCCACGACCATGGTCCACATCGGGCTTCCCCGGATGGCCGCCAGAGTGCTCGCCTGCCTCTTCATCACCGAATCCGGCAGCCTCACCGCCGCCGAGCTGGTCCGCCGCCTCCAGGTCAGCCCCGCGTCCGTGTCCAAGGCCATCGGCTATCTGGAAGAACTGGCACTGGTCCGCCGGGAACGGGAACCCGGGCGCCGGCGCGAGCGCTACGTGGTCGATGACGACCCCTGGGCCCGGGTGTGGACGGCCAGTGCCCGGTCGCACGCGACCCTCGCGGAGACCAGCAGCCAGGGAGCCGCGATCTTCCCCCCGGACAGGCCGGTCGGGGCCCGGCTGGCCCGGATGAGCCGGTTCTTCGGCACTCTCAGCGAGGACATGGCGGGCGGCTCCGGCGCCCCGGCCACCGAGGACGCGCTGACCGTGCTCGCCGCGCTGGTCCACGCGGGCGTCCCCCTGGGGGCGGACCGCCTGGCCGCCGCGCTCGGCTGGGCCCCGGACCGGGTGACCGCCGCGCTCGACGACGCGGAACGGCATCCCGGGATCGCCGACCCCGTGGCCCTCCACCGGGTCGCGCCCGGTCTCTTCACCGTCGTCGCCGGGCCCGAACGGCTCACGGCGGCCCAGCGCGAGGCCCTCGGCGGCGGAAACCTGTTGAAGCCGCACCGGACGTCGTGAGGATCACGGAGCCGGGGCCGCGACCGCCGTCCCGCGACGGGGGAGGGCCGCCATGAGCCAGTACTACGAACTCGGTGACACCACGCTCTGGAATCCGTCCAACGGCGCTTCCCGGCTGTTCATCCGTCAGGTGGAGGTCTTCGAGGCCGAGCTGGGGACGCCGTCCGGTATCCACCGGTCGGAGGCGGCCGACGAGTACCGCATCGACCCGGCCGGGTTCGAACTCTTCGTCAACGCCCTGGTGACCCGGCACCGCAGGACCTCCCACGGCGTCATCCTGGCCCTGTCGGCGGTTTCTAGGGGGTCGTCGCCACCGCGCTGGCGCTCGCGGAACGCGCGGGCATCGAGGTCTGCTGGACACCGCCGCCTCCGGCACCGGGCGAAGGGCTCGGGGACGTACAGGTCCCCGCTCATCCCGCGGCGCCCACGGGCGCCGACGACGACGCCTGGGCGGACCGGCTGCGCGGAAAGGCGCGGGAGATGGACCGGTTCATGGCCCGCTGACGGCGGAGCGCGGGGTTCCCGGCGGTCGCGGAGGCGGCCGAAGACTCCGTGGGCACCCACCACGAGGCACGCGTGGACCTCGGGACGCGCGCGGCGGCCGTCCCCGGGTCGCCGGGACCCTGGAGACCGGCGGGATCCGCCGGGGCCGTGGCACCTGCGGACGCGGCGGGCCGGGCGAGTCCCGCCGTGCGGGCGGGGCGTGTTCTGCCGTGCGGGCGGGGACGACGGACACGGGCCCTTCGGGGCCGGACCCGAGGTGCCGGACCGGCGGAGAAGCGGGAAGTCGCCCGCGTGGCGCTCCCCGTCGTGAATGATGGCCCCGGCATGACATGCACTCGGCAGCAATGGCCGTCACGGACAGACGTCTCACACGCTCGGTGGAGTGTGCGAGGGGTCCGGGCCGGTGTGTTCGCCGCGGCGAGCGCGGGCCCGGCCGTGGCCGGTCACCATGTGGCCTCGGGCGAGCCGGTCGCCTGGCGCGCCGGCGCACTGGCGCTGGGGCTCGCCTTCGCCGGGGCGCTGCCCTGGGTCCGGGGACCGCGACCGCTCGCCGCCGTCCTGGGCGGGGCGGTCGCCGTCCAGCTCGTCCTCCATCACCTGCTCGCCCGGTCCGGCACCGGCGGGCACACCGCGCACACCGCCGGCCAGGGGGGCGCTCCGAGCGCGGTCGTGATGCTCGGCGCCCACACCCTCGCGGCCGTCGGGGTCGCGGTCCTCCTCCACCGGGCGGAGCGCCGGTCCGGCGCGCTGCCGCAGCTCCTGGCGCGGATCGCCGCCACCGTCCGTACCGCGGTGGCCCGCCTGTCCGGCGCGTGGCCCGTGCAGCGCCGGCCCGGCGCCGCCCGCCCCCGGACCCGTTCGCGGGCGGGCGCGGGGAAGCGTCCGTACACCGTCCTCGCGCATGTCGTCGTACGCCGTGGTCCTCCGGGTCCCGGGCACGTTCCGCTGTTGCCCATGACCCGCCCGTCCCCAAGGAGAACCATGAGGAAGTCCCGCCGGACCCCGGCCGTCCGTCACACCGCGCTCGCCCTCGCCGCGGCCCTCGGCGCGGTCCTCGCCGCCGCCGGACCGGCCGCCGCGCACGCCGGGGTGACCGCGTCCGACGACCGCGCCCTGGCCAAGAACGTGACCCTGACCTTCACTTCGGAGGCGGAGTCGGAGACCGCGGGCATAGCGAAGCTCCAGATCGTGCTGCCCGAGGGGATCTCCCCGGGCGCGGTCAGCCTGAAGAAGGGGCCGCAGGGCTGGAAGTTCGCCCAGTCGCAGGGCGGTTACACCATCGCGGGCAAGCCGCTCGCGACCGGAACGGACGCCGTCCACAGCGTCACCGTGAAGCAGCTCCCCGACGCCAAGTCGCTGGTCTTCAAGATCGTCGAGACCTACGGGGACGGCGAGGTCGCCCGCTGGATCGAGCTGCCCGAGGGCGGCAAGAAGCTCGACAACCCGGCTCCCGTCCTCAAGCTGAAGGCCAAGTCGCCCGGCGCGAAGCCGGAACCTCTCGCCCCCGGCCCCGCCGCGAGCGGGCCCCCGGCGGGGACCCCGGCCCCGGGCCCGAGCCCCGTGGCGACCCCGGCCCCGGCTCCAGGCGCGGCCTCCGGGAGCCCGGCCACGGTCGTGGAGCAGGTGAGCCAGGGAGACGAGGGCGGTCTGAGCACCACGCTGATCGTGGCCGTCGTGGTGGTGGTCCTCGCGGCGGGGGCGGGAATCCTCTGGGCGCGGAAGCGGCGTGGAGGTTCGGTGTCCTGACCCCACGCGCGGGCGTCCGTCCGGCAGGGGGCGCCGCCGGTGCCCACGGTGTCTCCGGCGACGCCCGGCCCCCCGGGATCAGGGGGTTGTCGCCGGGCACGGCCGTCGGTTGTTCCCGCGAGCACCTCGCAGACGCACACCGGCGGGCGGCGGCCGATCCGTCCCTCCGGCGAGCTTTGTCGCGACGTGATACTCCGCGTGATGAGGGGGGTGTCGGTGCCCCGGGCTAAGGTCCCGGGGCCATGGAACTATCAGGCCGTACCGTTGTGTTGTTCGGACGATTTCGCACGATGCGCAGGAAGGACGCCGTCGAGCGTCTGAAGGCCCTCGGGGCCAAGATCGGGACCAGGGTCACGGAGCGTACGGATCTGATCGTTCTCGCGTACGGCGAGAGAGGGCCCGTCCCGCGCACCGACACGATGCTGCGCACCCCGTACCTCGACGAGGACGCGCTGGCCGGCATGCTGGAGCGGGCCGAAGGGGTTCCCGGGGAGACCGGGAAGGACCCGGACCCGCCGTTCCCGTCGGCCGGCGACATCGCCTCGGCGAAGGACGCCGAAGACCTGCGGGCCCTGCTGGAGGGGGCCGACTGGTCGGCGTTCGTCCCGGCGCGGGACGTGGTGCCGCTGCGGGAGCGCCTGGCCGGGCTGGAGACGGAGGCCGGGGTGACCGACGTCCACCGGACGGCCACCCGGCTGCTGCTGGAGCGGGTCGACGACGAGCAGTCCCCGATCCAGCTCCTGCACGGGGAGAGCCATGACGTGGAGATCGCCGGGCACGCGATGAGCCCGGACGGGCGCTGGCTGGTCACCGGGAGCTGGGTCGGCGACGACTGGGACGAGGGCGGGGTGTTCCAGGTATGGGAGGTCGCCACCGGGCGGTGCGTCGGGGCCATCCCGAAGGTGCTGGGCGGCGTCGGCTGGCCCGACTACCGCCGTACGATCCAGTGGTCCGCGGACTCCACCCGGTTCGCCGCCGCGTACTGCACCAACCAGATCGGTGTGTGGGACCCCTGGCGGTCCGCCGCCACGCCCCTGGCCTCCATCAGCGTGTCGGACGGCAACTCGCGGCCGTCGCCCTTCGCGCTCTCGCCGGACGGCCACCGCGTCTACACCCACTGCGGCACCAACGGCGACGGTGGGCTCCAGGGCTGCCTCGTCCCCGTCCTGCGGGGCGGCCTGGACTGGCTGCCCAACCACGTCGACGCGGACCACCCGTATCTGATGGCACGCGAGTTGTCCGACGAGGTGAGCGAGAAGTTCGGCCAGGACCGGGACGCGGACCCGGACGACCATCAGGTGGGGGAGTGGATCGAGGACCCCAGGTGGTCGGCGGACGGGACGCGGCTGTTCGGGAGCAACGGGCTGTGTGTGGACGCGGCGACGCGTGAGGTGGTCTGGTACGAGCCCGCGCGTTTCTCCCGGCCCAGCCCCGACGGGTCCCTGGTCGCGGCCGTGACCGACGAGGGAATGGTGGTCCGGGACGCGACGGACGGCTCCGTACTCCACGGCCCGTACGACCTGGGCGGCGGTGAGCCGTGGGCCCTGCGCTGGGCCCTGGGCCCCCGGCGGCTCGCGGTTCTGACGGGTCTGACGGACGGTACGGCTCACGCCGTGCACGTCCTCGACGACGGGCGGCTCGTCGGGAGCGTCGCCGTACCGCACAGCGCACGGCAGGACGACGACAAGTGGGCGGGTGACGTGGAGGCGTGGGCGTGGTCGCCGGACGGGGAGCGGGCCGCCTGCCTGACGGACGACAACACGCTGGAGGTGTGGTCCCTGGCCGATCCGGCCCGGCCCGAACGGCTGACCGCCGTGCCCTCCGAGGGCGCGGATGCCGTGCACTGGGGCGTGGACGACACCCTGGTGCTGGTGTCCGGCACCCGGGTCCGGTTCGTCCCGGCCGGGGGCGGCGCGGCGCTGGGCGACGTCACGCTCCTGCGTACTCCGTCCGGGCCCCGACCGGTGCCCGACGAGGAACTCAGCTTGTTCGGGCGCCAGATCTTCGTGCTGGACGCGGACACCTGGGCGATGACAGTGGACACCGAGACGGTCGTCGCGCCGCCGGGACGCGAGGAAGACCTCGATGCCGCCCTCGCCTGGTCGGTGGGCCGGCGGCACTCCTGGCCGCTGCGCTGGGGTGACGTGGAGGTGGTGCCGAACGCCCTGGCCGCCGCCGAGGACTCCCCGCACGGCTCGGTGGGCCGCTTCATGCTGGAGTTGTCACGCGAGGCCCTGGAGGAGCACCTCCGCCAGGCGGCGGCCGAGGAGTCCGCGGAGTGGCCGCCGCCCAGCACGGCTCCGGTGGAGGAGCTGTTCGAGGTCGCGCGGGACGCCGTGCGCGGACTCGACGCGGAACGCTGGGGGTTCGCCGTCGGGCCACGTCTGCGGGAGGCCGCGCGGCTGCGGGCCGGGCTGGCCGGCGGGGCGAGCGCCGCCCTCGAACTGGCCGAGGAGGCACCGTCGTTCCTGCACCGGATGGCCGCCCACGCCGATGTCGCCGTCGTCCTCGCCCGTACGGGAGACCAGGACGCGGCCCGTACCGCCTTCGCCCGGGCCGAGGAACTGCTCCCCGAGGTGGAGAGCCGTTCCGGCGACTGGCAGGAGGCACTGAACCCGGACGTGATGGCCGCGTTCGCCGCGGCCTGTGACGCGATGGGCGACCGGACGCGCGCGGACGCGTGGTTCCTGCGGGCCCGGGAGGCCATCAACGCCGAGCACAACCCGTGGCTGGATCACGCCGAGATCCTCCGCGCGGTCGTGGCGTGCGGACGGGAGGACGTGGCCCGCGACATCCTGGCGGACACCGGCCGGCACCCGTCCCACGGCTCCGAGCGGGAGGAGGTGCTGGTGGGGTTCGTCCGCCGGGGGTGGATCGACCTGGCCCGTGACTACCAGGCGCTGCCCGGCTGGAAGGTGCCGTACGAGGTGCTGGAGGCCCTCGCCGACGCCGGGCGGCCCGACCTGCTGAAGGGGTGGGGCGACCACAACTGGTCTATCGAGGAGGAGGTCCACGAGCGGGCCCGCCGGATCGCCGCCGAAGGGCTTCCGGTCCGGCCGCCGACCCCGACGGACGCGGACGTCGCCGGGCTCGCCGAGGCGTACGCCGAGATCCAGAAGACCGCCTTCAGCCGGCGCCGGCGTCCCACCGAGCTCCTGGCGGTCCGGGCCGCCGCCTGCGGACATCTGTCGGCCGCCGTCGACCTGCTGCGCAGGATCCCGAAGACCGACGACTTCAACGACCGCCCGTCGGCGGCGTTCCAAGCGCTGCGGCTCGCCCTCACCGGCAGCCGCGTGGAGGGCGTGGGCTGACACGGCCCGGGTGGTCGGGGGCCCGGCGCCGTTTTCCGTCTGACGGGGGAGCGGACCGGGCCCTCCGCCGAGGTCCGGGGGCCCTGGAGGCGGCGGGCCGTACCGCCGTGCTCTCTTCGGGGCGTTCCGCGTCTCGCCGGCGTTCGGGGCCCGGGTTCCGGGGCCGAGCCCCGGCGGGTGGCGCGGCCCGGTACGGGTGCCGGACACCCCGGCACCCCGTCAGAACTCCATCGGCGGCGACACCCCGGCCAGCGGCTGCTCCGTCCAGATCACCTTGCCGTCCGGTGTGTAGCGCGTACCCCACCGTTCCGCGAACTGGGCCACCAGGAACAGGCCCCGGCCGCCCTCGTCCGTGATCGCCGCCTGGCGAAGATGGGGCGATGTGCTGCTGTGGTCGGAGACCTCGCAGATCAGCGTGCGGTCGCGGATGAGACGTACCCGGATGGGACCGATGGCGTACCGGATCGCGTTGGTCACCAGCTCGCTGAGGATCAGTTCGGTCGTGAACGCCTCGTCCTCAAGGTCCCACTCCTTCAGCTTGTGGGCCACGGACGACCGTACCTCGCCCACCGCCGACGGATCGGACGGCACCGTCCACTCGGCGACCTGCGCGGAGCCGAGGACCCGGGTACGGCCGACGAGGAGCGCGATGTCGTCGCGGGGGTTCTGCGGGAGCAGGGCGTGCAGCACCGCCTCGCACGTCTCCTCGGGGGAGCGCTCGGGGTGGCCGGAAAGGGTGTCCCGCAGCAGGGTCAGACCCTCGTCGATGTCCCGGTCCCGGTCCTCGACCAGACCGTCCGTGTACAGCACCAGACTGCTGTCCTCGGGGAGCCGCAGCTCCAGGGTCTCGAAGGGCAGCCCGCCGAGGCCCAGCGGCGGGCCGCCGGGGACGTCCGCGAAGGCCGCCGTGCCGTCGGGGCCGACCACCAGGGGCTGGAGGTGCCCGGCACGGGCCATGGTGCAGACACCGGTTGCCGGATCGTAGATCGCGTACAGGCAGGTCGCCCCGGTGACCCCGGCGCCCTCCCCGGACTCGTCCTGGTCGAGCCGGGCCACCAGTTCGTCCAGATGCCACAGCAGCTCGTCGGGCGGCAGATCCAGGGTGGAGAAGTTGTGCACGGCCGTGCGCAGCCGGCCCATGGTCGCCGCCGCGTGCAGACCGTGGCCCACGACATCGCCGACGACCAGCGCCACCCGCGCGCCCGGCAGCGGGATGATGTCGAACCAGTCGCCGCCGACACCGCCGAGCCCGCCCAGCCCCGCCTGCGCGGGACGGTAGCGGTGGGCGACCTCCAGCGCCGTCTGCTCCGGCAGACCGCGCGGCAGCAGACTGCGCTGGAGCGTGACGGCCATGGTGTGCTCCCGCGAGTAGCGGCGGGCGTTGTCGACACTGACCGCCGCGCGGGCGACCAGCTCCTCCGCAAGGGAACGATCCTCCTCCTCGAACGGCTCAGGCTGCTCCGAACGCCAGAACATCGCCACGCCCAGAATCGCCCCGCGCGCCCGCAGCGGCACCGCGATCATCGAGTGGAACCCGGCTTCGATGAGCTTGCGGGACCGGGCGGGGGCCTGCTGCTCCCAGCCGTTGTACAGGCCGAGGTTCTGCTCCAGGATCGCCTCGCCCTTGCTGAGGCCCGCCCCCATCCGGGTGGTCGGCAGAAACCGGATCGTCGTGCCCAGCCGGAACAGGGCGGTGTCGTCCCGCAGGCCGGAGTAGGCCGTACGGCGCATGTCGGCGCCCGCGCCCGTCGACGTCGGCTCCTCCCCGCGCAGTACCGCCTCCACCAGATCGACGGTCGCGTAGTCGGCGAACCGGCCGATGGCGAACTCGGCCAGCTCCTCGCAGGTGCGCACCACGTCCAGCGTGGTGCCGATCTCCGTACCGGCGTCGTACAGCAGCTTCAGCCGGCCCCGGGCCACATCCGCCCGGCCGCTGAGCGCCTGGAGTTCCGTGGTGTCCCGGAAGGTGGCCACCGTGCCGGGCGGGCCGCCGTCCTGGTCGGTCGAGCGCTGGTTGACGGCCAGGAGCCGCTTGCCGACCCGGTACACCTCGTCGCTGGCGATCCGGCCCGACGACAGCAGCCGGGCGGTGAGCGGGTCGAGACCCAGCTCGTCGACCGGACGGCCCTCCACCTCGGGGGGCAGGCCGAGCAGGCGCCGCGCCTCGTCGTTGGCGAGCAGCAGCCGCCCGTCACCGCCGACGATCAGCACACCCTCGCGTACGGCGTGCAGCACCGCGTCGTGGTGCTCGTACATCCGGGTCATCTCTTCGGGCCCCAGGCCGTGCGTCTGCCGCCGCAGCCTGCGGGTGACCAGCGCGGTGCCGACCGTGGCGAGCAGCAGCACGCCGCCGGCGACGCCGAGGAGCAGCGGGAACTGTTCCTCCACGACCCCGCTGACGTTCGCCAGGGTGACGCCGGCGGAGACCGCGCCGATGATCCGGCCGTCGGCGGCGCGCACCGGCACCACCGCCTGGACGAGCGGGCCGAGCGTGCCCACGATCCGCTCGGTGACGACCTTCCCCTGGAGCGCGGGCTGGAGGTCCCCGACGAACGGTTTGCCGATCCGGTTGGGCTTGGGGTGGGTGTAGCGGATCCCCTCGGTGTCGACGACGACGATGAAGTCGACGTGCGAGAGCCTGCGGGCGATCTCCGCGCGCGGCTGGAGGACGGCGGTCGGATCGGGGCTCTGGAGCGCCGCCGCCGTGCCGGGGGCACTGGCGAACGTCTCGGCCACGGAGACCGAACGGTGGACCGCCTCGCGCTCGCTGTCCGAGCGGGACTGGAGCACGAGAGCGATCATGCCCGCGGCGACGAGCAGCACCACGATCGCCACCTGGAGCAGAAAGACCTGACCCGCGACACTGCGCATCTGCAGGAAGGAGCGCGGGCGACCGTAGCGTGCGGCCATGTCCTCTTTCTACACCTCCCGCCATACGTGGGCTATCCGCGCACGGTAGAGCCCGGAAGCCGCACGCGCGGCCCGTTCTCCGTCACTGCCGGCGTGATGTTCACCGCGCGCGCCGGTCCGGTCTGTCTGCCCCGTGGGAGAGGAGTCAACTCCTGTGGAATTCGGCCATTGGTGTTCGGAGGGTGGCTCAGACCGGCGCGGCGTCCCCGCGACCTGCCACCTCCGGCTCCCTGTCCACAAGCTGAGCATCCTCGCCCAAGGGCTGGGACGCCACCAGGGAGACCGGCTCCACGGCGGGCGGCCGGGGCTGCCCGGCCGACAGCTGAGATCCCTCGGTCAGCAGTTGAGACTCCTCGGTCAGCATCCGGGCCTCCTGCTCCGGCGTACGGGTGTCCAGGCTCAGCACCAGCGTCAGCGCCTCCGCCACCGCCGCCTCCGGCGCGGGCACCGGTCCCGGCGAGCGCCAGGCCACGAACCCGTCCGGGCGCACCATCAGCACGCCACCGGACTCCAGCCCGTGCGCCGCGGCCCAGTCGGCACCCTCCTCCGGCACCAGATCGGCTCCCGGGCCCCGGCCGATCTCGTACACCTCGACCGGTACGGAGAGCCGGGCCGCCGCGTGCCGGACGATGTTCCGCCAGACGGCTCCCTCGCCGCAGAGCACGACGACGGACCGCTCGTACAGATCCAGCGTCGAGATCCGCTCGCCCGCCCGGGTCACCCACATGTGCGGTGCGCGCGTGCCCGGTTCGGCCGTCAGCCGCAGCTCCTGCGGTACGACGGGACGCTCCGGGTCGGCGCCGGCGACCGCGCCGCGCGGATAGCCGTACCCCATCGCCACCGTCAGGACCGCGCCCCGGCGGGCGCCCGGATTGGCCGGCGGGGCGTAGCCGGGGTGAGCGTGCTCCGCCGAACGGGCCGACGCCCGCTCACCCGTCGCACGCGCCACCGGAAGCCGCTCCTCGCCATAGGTCTCCAGCAGACCGGGACCGGCCCAGCCCTGGAGCACCGCCGCCAGCTTCCACGCCAGATTGTGGGCGTCCTGGATACCGGTGTTGGAGCCGAACGCGCCCGTCGGGGACATCTCGTGGGCCGAGTCGCCCGCGAGGAACACCCGGCCGGCGGAGTACGCCTTCGCCACCCGCTCCGCCGCGTGCCACGGCGCCCGGCCCGTGATCTCCACATCGAGATCCGGCACCCCGACGGCCCGCCGGATGTGCTCACGGCAGCGGTCGTCCGTGAAGTCCTCCAGCGGCTCGCCGTGCTCAGGGTGCCAGGGCGCGTGGAAGACCCACCGCTCCTTGTTGTCCACGGGCAGCAGGGCGCCGTCCGCGTCCGGCCGGGTGAGATAGCAGACGATGAACCGCCGGTCCCCGACCACATCGGCGAGCCGATGGGACGTGAACGTGATGCTCACATTGTGGAACAGCTCGCCATGACCGCTCTGGCCGATACCGAGGCGCTCCCGCACGGGGCTGCGCGGGCCGTCGGCGGCGACCAGATAGTCCGCGCGTACGGGGAAGCGCTCACCGGTCACCCGGTTCTCCACCAGTGCGGTGACACCGGCGGAGTCCTGCTCGAAGGAGAGCAGCTCGTGCGAGAAGCGCAGATCGCCGCCGTACCGGCGCGCATGCGCCTCCAGCACCGGCTCGATGTCGTTCTGGCTGCACAGACACCAGCCGCTGGGACTCAGCCGGGCGTGGTCGCCGCCCGGATCGATTTTCCGGAACAGCCACTGCTCGTCGTCCCCGGTCAGTGAACTCGCCTGCAGAATCCCGTGGTTGCCGGCCAGGACGGCCGATGCCTCACGGATCTCCCGTTCCACCCCGGCGACCCGGAACACCTCCATCGTGCGGAGGTTCATCCCCCGGCCCCGGGGGTGGGCGGAGGTGCCCGCGTGCTTCTCGACGAGCAGGTGCGGAACGCCATGGCGGCTCAGGAACAACGAGGTCGACAGGCCCACGAGGGACCCGCCCGCGACGAGGACCGGTACGCGGTGGGGTAGGGAGTCGGTGAACGGTGCGGTTGCCGCGTCTGCGGCGCTCTTCAGGGGCTGTTGCATGGGTTCTCTGTGCCCGGTGCCACAGCGGTTCCCCCGCCCATTCACCCGCATGGTGCCCATCTCTCGCGCCACCCGTGGTAGCGGATCACGATCGGATCACGGGAGCGCCCCGGCCATGAGGGGCGATCGTGCGCATCCGCGGGGCGCTGAACCACGCCACGGGAGCGAACCCATGTTGATGACCGACTTGCGTTGGGCCGTGTCCATGACGGCGGCGCGGTCGCGAAGGAGTGTGAACACGGATGACAACCCTGTCGGAACGCATATCGCAATCGGCCTTCGACGGCTCCAGACTCCGGGTCGTGCTGCTTCTGGACCTCTTCGACGGGGCCCAGAAGCAGTTCCTGGAGGCGTACGAGCACATGCGCAACAGTGTGGCCTCGGTCCCCGGCCACATCAGCGACCAGCTCTGCCAGTCGATCGAGAACCCGTCGCAGTGGCTCATCACCAGCGAATGGGAGAGCGCACCGCCCTTCCTCGCCTGGGTCAACAGCGAGGCGCACGTGGAGACGGTCCAGCCGCTCCACAGCTGCGTCAAGGACACCCGGTCGCTGCGGTTCAGCGTGCTGCGCGAGACGGGCCAGGCGTTCAGCGTCTCGCCCGAGCAGCAGGTCAGGACCGGGCTCCAGCCGGTGCCGCGCGTCGGGGACGGAGTCGTACGCCACGCCCTCACCTTCACCGTCAAGCCGGGCAGCGAGAAGGCCGTCGCGAAGATCCTCGCCGGATACACCTCGCCGGCGGCCCGCGTCGACGACAGCACCCGGCTCCGGCGGACCTCGCTCTTCATGCACGGCAACCGCGTCGTGCGGGCGATCGAGGTGCAGGGCGACCTGATGGCCGCGCTGCGGCACGTCTCACGGCAGCCCGAGGTACGGGCCGTGGAAGAGGCCATCAACCCCTATCTGGAGCAGGACCGGGACCTGGACGACCCCAACTCCGCCCGGCTCTTCTTCACCCGCGCCGCGCTTCCCGCGGTGCACCACGTGTCGTCGGAAGGCCCGACGCCCGGCGAGGTGAACCGGCACGCCCTGTTCTACCGGGCCAAGGAGGACTGCGGTCTCGCCGTCGCCCGGATGCTCGCCCAGCAGGACGAGGCCGCGGCGGAGAACCGCAGCCCGATCGTGAGCAGCACCGTCTTCCAGCGGGACGACATCGTTGTCCGGCTGATCGACGTCACCGGTCCGCTCGACGACCGCCCCGTGCTCGCGCTCGGCATCCAGGGCCCCCGCAAGGCCGCCACCCTCGCCAGGCTGCTCGTCGACGGCGACGAACTGCCGGACGTGCCTCAGGCCCGGGAGGGCGACGCGCGGATCAAGCGCTACGTCACCCGCGCCGACATGCAACTCGTCACCGACCGCTACGCACCACCCGAGTCCTGACCCGCACGCGCTCTCGTACCCGCGTCAGGTACGGGACCCGCAGATGGAGGAATCCAGCATGACCACGCACACTCCACGCATCGTGGACCTCAGCGAGACCCAGCCCAACACCCGGCGCGGCGGCGACCTGCGCGCCATGCTCACCCCGACGGCGGTGGGCGCCACCACCGGCTTCATGGGCCTCGCCATCGTGCAGCCCGGAGAACGGATCGGCGAGCACTACCACCCGTACTCCGAGGAGTTCGTGTACGTGGTGAGCGGACTGCTGGAGGTGGACCTCGACGGCGAGACGCGCAAGATGCGTCCCGACCAGGGTCTGCTGATCCCGGTGAACATGCGGCACCGGTTCCGCAACGTCGGCAACGTCGAGGCCCGTATGGTCTTCCATCTCGGTCCGCTCGCGCCCCGCCCCGAACTCGGCCACGTCGACACGGAGGAGACGGACGCGCAGGGCAGCCCCCCGGAACGGACTGGGGCCGTTTCGTGAGGCGGCGGGTGGCGGTCACCGGGGTCGGCATCGTCGCCCCCGGCGGCGTCGGCGCCCCGGCGTTCTGGGACCTCCTGGAGAACGGCCGGACGGCGACGCGGGGCATCACGCTCTTCGATCCCGCGGGCTTCCGCTCCCGGATCGCCGCCGAGGTCGACTTCGACCCGGCGGAGCACGGCCTCGACGCGGAGCAGGTGGCGCGCTCGGACCGGTACATCCAGTTCGCGCTGGTCGCCGCCCGGGAGGCAATACGGGACGCGGGGCTCGACCCCGCCCGGGAGGACCCGTGGCGCGTCGGGGTGTCCCTGGGCACCGCCGTCGGAGGCACCACACGGCTGGAGCACGACTACGTCGCCGTCTCCTCGTCCGGCGACCGCTGGGCCGTGGACCACCGCCCGGCGGGACCCCATCTCCACCGCGCCTTCTCGCCCAGCACCCTCGCCTCCGCGGTCGCCGAACAGGTGGGCGCCCGCGGCCCGGTGCAGACCGTCTCCACGGGCTGCACCTCCGGGCTCGACGCCGTCGGATACGCCTTCCACGCCATCGAGGAGGGCCGGGCCGACGTCTGTGTCGCCGGGGCGTCGGACTCGCCGATATCGCCGATCACCGTGGCCTGTTTCGACGCCATCAAGGCGACCTCGCCCAACAACGACGACCCGGAGCACGCCTCCCGGCCGTTCGACGCCGACCGGGACGGGTTCGTCATGGGCGAGGGCGGGGCGGTCCTCGTCCTGGAGGAGCTGGAACACGCACGCGCCCGGGGCGCCACCGTGTACTGCGAGATCAGCGGCTACGCCACCTTCGGCAACGCCTACCACATGACCGGGCTCACGCCCGAGGGACTGGAGATGGCCCGCGCCATCGACACCGCCCTCGGCCACGCCCGGATCGACAGCACCGCGATCGACTACGTCAACGCGCACGGCTCGGGCACCAAGCAGAACGACCGGCACGAGACCGCCGCGGTGAAGAGATCCCTGGGCGACCACGCTTTCAAGACGCCCATGAGTTCCATCAAATCCATGGTGGGGCACTCGCTCGGCGCGATCGGCGCGATCGAACTCGTCGCCTGCGTCCTGGCGATGGACCGTCAGGTGGTGCCCCCGACGGCCAACTACGAGACCCCCGACCCCGAGTGCGACCTGGACTACGTCCCGCGTACGGCTCGGCCGCGGAAGCTGCGCAATGTGCTCTCCGTCGGCAGCGGGTTCGGCGGATTCCAGTCCGCGGTCGTCATGACCCGGCCCAGTGGGAGGACATGATGGGCAGCTCCCGTCAGGAACCGTCCGGCAGACCCGGCAAGAACACCCCCTCCGGCGCGAAGACCTCCGCCGGCAGGGGCGGCACGTCCCGCAAGGGCCCCGGCCCCGGGACGAACACCCGCACCGGCAAGGGCGCCGGCCCCGCGAAGGGCGGCGTCCCCGGCGGGAAAGCCGGCACCCGGAAGGCGGCCGCACGCCCCGCCGAAGCCCGCGGCACCGGCGGAAGGGCCGCCGGCGGGGGACACGCCTCCCTCGGCCGGGCCGCGCGCTCCGGGACCCCCGGACGCCGTGCGGCAACCGGCGGCGCGGCCCGCCGTACCGTCATCACCGGGATCGGCGTCGTCGCCCCCAACGGCATCGGTGCCGACGCCTTCTGGAAGTCGACACAGGAGGGCATCAGCGTTCTCGACCGGGTCTCCCGGGAGGGCTGCGAACACCTGCCGCTCCGCGTCGGCGGGGAGGTGCGCGACCTCGATCCCGGCACGGTCGTCGAGGAGCGCTTCCTCGTCCAGACCGACCGGTTCACCCACTTCGCCATGGCCGCGGCCGACCTCGCCCTCGCCGACGCCCGCCTCGGCCGGGGCGACTACGAGGACTCGCCCTTCGGCGTGGGGGTCGTGACCGCCGCCGGATCGGGCGGCGGCGAGTTCGGCCAGCGCGAACTCCAGCAGCTGTGGGGCCGCGGCTCCCGCTTCGTCGGCCCGTACCAGTCCATCGCCTGGTTCTACGCGGCCAGCACCGGACAGATCTCCATCCGGGGCGGCTTCAAGGGCCCCTGCGGGGTGGTGTGCAGCGACGAGGCCGGCGGGCTGGACGCCTTCGCCCACGCGGCCGGGGCCATCGCCCGCGGGACCGACGCGGTCGTCGTCGGCTCCGCGGAGGCGCCTCTCGCGCCCTACTCGGTCGTCTGCCAGCTCGGCTACGAGGACCTGAGCACCTGCGACGACCCGGCCCGCGCCTACCGGCCCTTCACCTCGGAGGCGTGCGGCTTCGTACCCGCCGAGGGCGGCGCGATGCTCGTGGCCGAGGAGGAGTCCGCGGCGCTGCGGCGCGGGGTACGCCCCCGGGCGTACGTGGCCGGGCACGCCGCCACCTTTACCGGTCCTTCCCGGTGGCCCGAGTCCCGGGAAGGACTGGCCAGGTCGATCCGGGGCGCGCTGGAGGGCGCCGGATGCGCGCCCCAGGACATCGACGTGGTCTTCGCCGACGCCCTCGGCGTACCGGAGGCCGACCGCGCGGAGGCGCTGGCCATCACCGACGCCCTCGGCGCACACGGCAGGCGGGTGCCGGTCACGGCCCCCAAGACCGGCATCGGCCGCGCGTACTGCGGTGGACCCGTGCTCGATGTGGCCGCGGCGGTCATGGCCATGGAGCACGGCCTCGTACCGCCGACCCCGAATGTGTTCGACGTCTGCCACGACATCGACGTCGTGACCGGCCGGGCCCGCCGCATACCGCTGCGCACGGCGCTGGTGCTCAGCCGCGGGCTCATGGGGTCGAACGCCGCGCTGGTGCTGCGCAGTGCGGCCCCCGCGTGACCCGGCCGACCGGCCGGCCCGCCTCCCACCGAGAAGGAGTACGTCCCATGGACAACACCCTGACCGCCGTCGAACTGGCCGACCTGATGCGGAGGAACGCCGGCATCGCCGTCGATCCGGCCGCGTTCGCGGACCACCCCGACACCCCCTTCGAGGAGTACGGCCTGGACTCACTGGGCCTCCTCGGCATCGTGGCCACGCTGGAGAACCAGTACGGCCGGCCCATGCCCCAGGACGCGGAGCGCTGCAAGACGCCCCGTGAGTTCCTGGACCTCGTCAACAACACCCTGACCAAGAGCGGAGCCTGAAGTGCCCGGACACACCGAGAACGAGATCACCGTCGCCGCGCCCCTGGACCTCGTCTGGGAGATCACCAACGACCTGGAGAACTGGACCGAGCTGTTCAGCGAGTACGCGTCGGTCGAGATCCTGGACCGCAAGGGCGACACGACGACCTTCCGGCTGACCATGCACCCCGACGAGAACGGCACGGTGTGGAGCTGGGTCTCGGAGCGCACCCCCGACCGCGAGAACCGCAAGGTACGCGCCCGCCGCGTCGAGACCGGTCCCTTCCAGCACATGGACATCCACTGGGAGTACTCCGAGGTACCCGGCGGGACACGGCTCCACTGGCGCCAGGACTTCGCGATGAAACCGGACGCGCCCGTCGACGACGAGTGGATGACCGACAACATCAACCGGAACTCGAAAATCCAGATGGCGCTCATCCGGGACAAGATCGAGGCGCGCGCGGGGGTCTCCCGATGAGTGCCCGGCAGGTCGCGGCCCCTGATCGGGCGACGGCCCATCAGGCGCTGATCGTGGCCCGTATGGCGCCCGGTTCGGCGTCCGGCATCGCGGAGCTGTTCGCGCGGTCCGACCGCGGCGAGCTGCCTCATCTCGTCGGCGTCAGACGCCGCAGCCTGTTCCAGTTCGGCGATGTGTATCTGCATCTGATCGAGTCGGACCGGCCGCCGGGGCCCGCGATCGCGAAGGTGACGGAACACCCCGAGTTCCGGGATCTGAGCGATCGGCTGACCGCCTTCATCAGTCCGTACGACCCCGCCACCTGGCGGAGCCCGAAGGACGCGATGGCCCGGCAGTTCTACACCTGGGAACGCGACTGACCGCCCGGTCGTCCGCCGGGCAGGCGAGTGGCGGACGGCCGGGCGGAGCGCGCGGACGCCCCGGAGTCCCGATGCGGGACTCCGGGGCGCCGCTGGTGTATCCCGGCGCGAGCGCCGGCGCGCCCGCCCGCGCTCATCGCGGCACGACGGACTCGAAGGCGTGGAGATAGGCGTTGACGGGGCGGATCTCCCCGACGGGAAGTCCCGCCTTCGCCATCCGCTCCGCCATGCTGTCGCGGGTGTGCTTCGCCCCGCCCACGTTCAGCAGGAGCAGCAGATCCATCGCGGTGGTGAACTTCATCGACGGGGTGTCGTCGACGAGGTTCTCGATCACGACCACCCGCGCGCCGGGCCGGGCCGCCGCGACGATGTTGCGCAGGGTGCTGAGGGTGCTGTGGTCGTCCCACTCCAGGATGTTCTTGACGATGTAGAGATCCGCCGAGACGGGGATCTCCCGGCGGCAGTCCCCGGGAACGATGTCGGCCCGGCCCGCCAGCGGCCCGCCGTCCCGCAGCCGCGGGTCCGCCTTCGCCACCACGTCCGGCAGATCGAGCAGGGTGCCCCGCACCGTCGGGTGCTTCTCCAGCAGGCTCGCCAGCACATGGCCCTGGCCGCCGCCGATGTCGGCGACCGACGAGACGCCCGTGAGATCGAGCAATTGGGCCACATCCTCGGCGGACTGCTTGCTGGAGGTGGTCATGGCCCGGTTGAACACCTGCGCCGACTCGTGCGCGTCCTGGTGCAGATACTCGAAGAAGTCCTTGCCGTACAGCTCCTGGAAGACGTTGTCCCCGGAGCGCACCGCGTCGTCGAGACGCGGCCAGGCGGCCCAGGTCCACGGCTCGGTGCACCACAGGGCGATGTAGCGCAGGCTCCCCGGGTCGTCCTCGCGCAGCATCCGGGACATCTCGGTGTGGGCGAACGTGCCGTCCGGACGCTCCTTGAAGATGCCGTAGCAGGACAGCGTGCGCAGCAGCCGGCGCAGCGGCTGGGGCTCGGCGGTCACGGCGGCGGCGAGCTTCTCGGCGCCGGCGGGTGTGTCACCGAGCGCGTCGGCGACGCCCAGCCGGGCGGCGGCCCGTACGGCGGCGGCGCACGCGGCGCCGAAGACCAGCTCCCGCAGCCGCATCGCCGGGGGAGGCGCGGTGTCGACGGACACGGTCTGGGTGGGTCTGGTGCTCAGCGTGGTCATTCAGCACATCCCTGACGGCTCGGAGGACTGGCAGACGTTGCCGGCGAACGAGTTGCCGGCGCCGGGGCCGCGGTGGACCAGATCGGCCTTGCTGTTGCCGATGACCTCGTTGTTCTCGATGACGTTGTTCTCGTTGGTCGCGCCGACGAAGCTCTCGGACAGGACGATGCCGCCGGACATGGGCGCCGTGCCCGCGTTGCCCAGGACCCGGTTGTCGCGGATGACCGTGGCGTCGGAGCCGGTGAGCACGATCCCGGAGCCCTGGATGGCGGGCAGCCTGGGGGAGGCGGGGCAGAGCTTGTTGTTCTCGCGGATCGTGTTGCCGCGGATGGTCATCGCCCCGGCCGCCGGCTTCGACTCGTCGCTGACGACGAAGATCCCGGCGCAGTTCCCGGAGATGTCGTTGGCGCGGGCCGTGAGATTGCGGACCCGCTTGATGTTGATGCCGACACGGTTGCCCGTCAGGTCGTTGTCCGAGACACGGGTGCCGAGGGTGTCGGTGGCCCCGCCCTCCTCGCCGACGGTGTTGGCGAGGAAGACACCGGCGTCGCGGTTGTCGCGCGCGATGTTGTCGCGGATCACGGCACGGGTCGACTTCTCCTGGCCGAGTCCGAAGGTGCCGTTCTTCTCGGCCGTCACCTGCCGGACGGAGAGCCGGTCGGTCCGGGACGCCCACAGGCCGGCGGCGGCGAAGCCCGTCAGCTTCAGGGAGCGCACCGATACGCCCCGTACCTCCGCGGCCTTCGTACCCGTCACACAGATGCCGTGGCCCGCCGTCGCGCAGGCGTGGGCGGCACGCCGGTCGGTGGCGGGCGGTGGCATCAGCACGGTGGAGGGGCCCGCGCCGCGCAGGGTCACGTCCGAGGTGGTGATCCGGACGCTCTCGCGATAGGTGCCGGGGTGGACGACGACGGTGTCACCCGGCCGGGCTGCGTCGATCGCCTGCTGGATGGACTGGCCGGGGTGGACGGAGTACCGGGTCGCCCAGTCGTGGGTGGCGGGTGCGGCCCGGCCTGAGACGGCTCGCGGTGCGGCCCGGTCGGAGGTGTCCGCGGCCGGGCCGCCACGGGCGGAGGGCGCTCCGGGCGCGGAAGGGGCTCCGGGAGGTGCTTGGGCGGGGGTGGCTTGAGTGGGGGCGGCTGCGCCGAGCCCCGTGACCAGGACGACCGCGACACCGGCGAGGCAGCCGAGCTGCCGTCTGCGCCGGGCCGGAGGTCTGTCGTTTCTGTGGCGTTTCGTCATGGGCCGAAGTTATGGGCGTTCCTGACGTGCCGCCACATGGAGTGAGCAGATGGATACACGCAGTGCTGCGACCGGGTTCATTTCGGCCCCGGGCCGACGTCGGGGCGCTCCGGGCCGGGGCTGGGCGGGCGGCGTGGCGCGGCTCGCGCGGCCCGGCGGCGGAGAGGTCCCAGCGATTAAGGAATGATCGTTCTTGACTGAACGTTCCTCAACTGCGTAGGCTGAGGTCATGGCCCGCCCACGCAGCTTTGACGAAGCGGAAGTGATCCGGGCGGCGGCGGAGTTGTTCGCCTCCCGGACCTACGACGGCACATCCATCGACGATCTGGTCGCCCACCTCGGGGTGCACCGCAACAGCCTGTACAAGACGTTCGGCAGCAAACGGGGGCTCTATCTCGCGGCACTGCGCTGGTCCCTGGAGCACGACATCGCCCCGCTGGCCGAGCGGGTCGCCGCCGGCGACGGCCCCCTCGACGCGCTGCGGGAGAGCCTCACCGCACCGGACGGCGGCGCGGGCCTCGACCTCCTGCTGCTGGCCGCGGCCGAACGCGCGCCCGCGGACGCCGAGGTCGCCTCCCTGGTGACCGAGGGCTTCGCCGCACTGGACCGGGCCACCGCCGCCCCCGCCCGGGCGGACAGTCCCGCCCAGGGGGACGCGCTGGCCACGGCGCTCACCGCGGCGATCCTCGGACTCCGGCTGCGGGCCCGCTCCGGTACGGGCGCCACGGCACTGGACACGGCGGGCGCGGCCCTGGCCCACCGCCTCGACCGGCCCTGAGCCACCCGCCCGACGGTACGCGCGAACCACCCCGAAGCCACCCCGACGGTACGCGCGAACCACCGCGAGTCGGCTCCGAACGCACCGCGCGGCGCCGGAAGCACAGCCCACGGAAGCACAGAAGCACAGGAGTACGGCAGCCCGGCCGCCGGATCCGCCGGGAACGAACGCGGCACCATCCAACACCGCGAAGGCACCGAAGGAGGACCCGCCATGGCGCAGGTCAGCATCGACGGCGACAACCTGATCGTCGAGATCGAGGGACTCGGCAAACTCTGGGCCCTCAAGAGCCGGCTCGCCATCCCGCTCGCCCATGTCCGCGGCGCGACCATCGACCCGGGGATCGTCAGGGAGCCGAAGGGGCTGCGGTCGCCCGGCACCCACTTCCCCGGCCTCATCGTCGCCGGCACCTATCGCACCGACGGCGGAAAGGTCTTCTGGGACGTCCGCGACCCGGCCAAGGCCGTCGTCATCGAGCTGACCGACGAGCGCTACACCCGTCTGGTCGTCCAGGTCGCGGACCCGCGCGCGACGGTGGCGCTCATCGAGCGCTCCTGCCCGGTGAACTGAGCACCCTCACGCGCGGGGCGTCCTTCCGACTCAGCCGCCGGCCAGCGCGCGGGCCGCGCGCACCAGGGCGGCGTTGTCGGAGGCGTCCGAACCGTCCGGGAGATCCGTACCGTCCTCGAACCCGATCCGGGTCTCATGGCCGTCCTCGACCGCGGCACGCACCAGCGGCCAGACCGTCGGACCGTCACCGTGGTACAGGATCGGGCTGGTCACGCCCGCCTCCCGGATGCGGGCGGCCATGGCACGCGCCGCCGCCACGGCCTCCTCGGGGTCCTCCTCGACCGGCTCGATGAGGATACGGACGTTCTCGTGCAGGGTCGGCGAGGCCAGCAGCGCCGGGACGTCGTCCATCGTCCACACCGCGCTCTCCAGCACCATCCCGCGCTCCACGACCAGCGACGCGGTCTCGGCCGCGCCCTCCTCGCTGAAGGCGACGGAGGCGAAGTCCGGGAGCACCTCCCAGGACTTGACCAGGGCGTAGCGCTCCTCGGGGCCGGAGCAGGTCCACAGGCCCGTGGTCGTACCGACGACCGCGTCCGGCGCGACGGCGCGGATCGCCGACAGCACCTCGGCGAGGGCGTCGGGGCGGATGGTCTGCCCGCCGTCCGGGGTGCGGACATGGAAGTGGACGACGTCCGCACCGGCGGAGATCACCGCGAGGGTGTCGGCGGCGATCTCCTCGGCGGTGACCGGGACGGTGGGGTGCTCGGCCTGGGAGCGCCCGCCGTTGACGGCGGCTTTCAGAAACACGATGGTCCTTTCGGGGTGTTACAGGGGTTCGGCACCGAGCGGTGCCGTGTTCAGCGGAGCCGGTGGAGCGATTCGGTGGCTCCGGTCAGCGAGCCCAGGGGCTTGCCGTCCCACAGCTCCGCCACCAGCGCGGGCTCCTCCGCGTCATCGGCGAGCGCCTCGTCGATGACGGCCGCGAGCCGCTCCGCCGGGGCGATGATCAGCCCGTTGGCGTCGCCGAGCACCAGGTCGCCCGCGCTCACGGGCACACCGCCGCAGGAGACCGGGGCGCACAGGGAGCCGTCCGCGATCCCGTGCAGCTTGGTGGTCAGCGGCGTACGCCCGTAGGCGAACACCGGCAGCCCCACCTCCCTGAGCGCGTCGATGTCGGTGCACAGACCGTCCACCACCGCGCCCGCGGCGCCGCGCGAGGCCAGCGCGTTGACGACGACCTCGCCGAGCGGCGCGTGGCGGCGGTCGCCGCCGCA
This sequence comes from Streptomyces sp. NPDC004609, assembly GCF_042873655.1. NCBI lineage: Bacteria > Bacillati > Actinomycetota > Actinomycetes > Kitasatosporales > Streptomycetaceae > Streptomyces > Streptomyces sp. NPDC004609. The sequence continues at coordinate 172,363 of NZ_JBIALS010000007.1, forward strand.
GTCGACGACGACCACGTCGCCGGGGCCGACGATGCCCGCGGCGTGGTGGAGCATGGTGGAGTCCGTGGCGGTGATACGGACCGTCACGGCACGGCCGACCAGCTTGGCCGTCCCCGCCATCCGCTGGAGCAGCGGATCGCAGAAACCCTCCTCCAGGTAGTGGCCGAGGGTCGGGAAGTCCACCGTCCGCAGCTTCTCGGCGAGTTCCGCGTCCAGCGGGGCGGGCAGTTCACGAATGTCGAGCGGCATGGTGCGGGTTACCTCGGTCCGATGATGATGCGGCGGTTGCGGAGCACGGGCAGGATCGTGCGGGCCCGGTCGATCCGGTCCTTGTCGGCGTCGACGACGAGCATCGCCCGCTCCTCCTCGCCGAGCGCCGCGCGTACGACGCCCAGCGGATCGACGGCCATGCTCATCCCGATGCAGTCGGGTGTGGTGAGCGACGAGGCCACCACCCAGCAGGTGTTCTCGATCGCCCGGGTCCGCAGCAGCGTCGTCCAGTGGTCCTCCTTGAGCGGGCCCTTGACCCAGGCGGCCGACACCGACAGCAGATCGGCGCCCATCTCGATGAGGGACCGGGTGAACTCCGGGAAGCGGACGTCGTAGCAGTTGACCAGGCCGACGTTGAAGTCGCCGATCCGGACCACGACCGGTCCGGTGTCACCGCGCTGGACGCGGCGCGACTCCTTGTAGTTGAAGGCGTCGTACAGATGCATCTTGCGGTACAGGCCGAGGACCTCGCCGCCCGCGTCGACGGCGGCGATGGTGTTGTACGGCAGGGCCGTGCCGCTGTCCTCGTAGCCCGCCGCGATGATCGCGACGCCGTGGGAGGAGGCGATCCGGGTGAGGCCCTCCAGGAACGGCGGCCAGTGGGACTCGGCGAGTTCGCGGAGGGGGGTGTCGGTGACGTCGGACGGGATCATCGACTCCTCGGGGAAGACGATGAGTTCGGCGCCCGCCTCGGCTGCCTCCCGGGTCATCTCCTCGATGACCACGAGATTGGCCGCGGCGTCGGCGGTCGGGGCGAATTGGGCTGAGGCGACCTTCACGGCCGGGTCTCCTTGCTGGAGTGGGACGAGGTGTACGGGGTTCGGGTGCGGCCTGCACGGCTCGGGCGGCCGGGCGCGCGGTGCCGCCGGGCGGGGGGTCCCTGCCGGGGGCGCCGCCCCCGGGACCCCCGCGCTGGCGCGACCGCGGGCGCCTGCCCCGCGGTGGTGGTGTGCGGGCCCGGTCCGGTGGTCCCGGCCGGGTGTGCCGCGTACGGCGCCGCGACCGGTGCCTGTGCCGCCGGGTCCGGCGGCGTATCGGGGCGTGGCCGGAGCGGGGTCATTCGGCCAGGACCCGTGAACGCTCGGGATCCCAGCCGGCGTGCACCGGGTCGCCCACGGTGAGGCCGCTGCGGTCGGCGCCACGGGACTCGGCGACAAAGTCGGACCCGTCGGCGAGGGTGAGGTGATAGCGGGTGGCGTTGCCCAGGTACACGATCTGCTGGAGCGTGCCGCCGAGGACGACCGGGCGGTCCGCCAGTTCCTCCGCCGTACGCGCCAGCCGGACGTTCTCCGGGCGTACCGCCAGATGCACCACGGATCCGTCGGCCAGACCGTGACCGCCGGGCACCGCCACGCTCCCCAGCCCCTCCACCCCGATCCGGTCGCCGTCGAGCGGCCCGGTGAGGAAGTTGGAGGTGCCGATGAAGTCGGCCACGAACCGGGTCGCCGGACGCTCGTAGATCGCCTCCGGGCTGTCGACCTGGAGCACCCGGCCGCCGTCCATGATCGCGATGCGGTCGGACATGGTCAGCGCCTCCTCCTGGTCGTGCGTGACCGTCACGAACGTGACCCCGACCTCGCGCTGGATCTTCTTCAGCTCCAGCTGCATCTCGGCCCGCAGCTTCTGGTCGAGCGCGCCCAGCGGCTCGTCGAGCAGCAGCAGCGAGGGGCCGCCGATCAGCGCCCGCGCGATGGCGACGCGCTGGCGCTGCCCGCCGGAGAGCTGGGCGATGGACCGGTCCCCGTACCCCTCCAGCCGTACGAGCGCGAGCGCGTCACGCACGGCGCTCTCGATCTCCGCCCTGGGACGGGACTTGCGCACCTTCAGTTCAAAGGCCACGTTGTCGCGCACATTGAGATGCGGGAAGAGGGCGTAGCTCTGGAAGAGCATGTTCAGGTCCCGCTTGTGCGGCGGCACCCCCGTCGCCGGGACGCCGCCCAGCTCCACGGTGCCCTCCGTCGGCACCTCGAAGCCGGTGATCATCCGCATCAGGGTCGTCTTGCCGCAGCCGGACGGGCCGAGGATCGAGAAGAACTCGTTCCGCCGGATGTCCAGCGTGACGCCCTGCACGGCGTGCGTACGGCCGAACGCCTTGCCGACTCCGGTCAGCCGCACCGCCGGGGTCCCGGTGGCGGGCGGCGCTTCGATGGTCGCGGTCATCAGGACGCCTTCACCTTGGTCCAGCCCTGCTGGAAGTACTTCATCGCGGTGCCCGGGTCGAGCAGGAAGTCCGCGTTCTTGATGGCGTCGTCGGAGGCGTACACCGCCGGGTTCTCCAGCGCCTTCTTGTCCTTGATGAACTCACGGGCCTTGGCGTTCGTGCTGGCGCTGCCGCCGTCGTCCGTCGCCATCGCGGCGACCTCGGGACGCAGCAGGAAGTTGATGAACTCGTACGCCGAGTCCGTGTTCTTCGCGCCCTTCGGGATGGAGAGCCCGTCCGTCCAGATGGAGCCGCCCTCCTCGGGGATGACGTAGTGGACGTTCGGGTTGGCCGCGACGACCTTCGCCATCGCCGTACCGCTCCACGCCTCCGCCGCGCACGCCTGCCCGGTCGACAGGAGCTGCGGGTAGTTGGTGGAGTTGTAGCCCGCCAGCATCTTCTTCTGCTTCTGGAGCGCCTCGGTGGCGGCCTTGATCTCGCCCTCGTCGGTGCTGGTGGCGCGGGAGCCGGTGACCTGGAGGCCCGCGATGTAGGCCGCCAGCATGTTGTCCAGCATGTAGACCTTGCCCTTGTACTTCTCGTCGAAGAGCGTCTTCCAGCTGGTCGCGGACGGAATGCACTTGTCGTTGTACGCGAACCCGGTGGTGCCCCAGATCCACGGAACGCTGTACTTGTTGCCCTTGTCGTACGACGGGTTGCGGAACTTCGCCGCGAGGTTGTCCAGGCCCTTGATCCGGGAGTGGTCCAGCGGCTGGATCAGCTCCTGGCCGATGAGCTGCTGGACGCTGTACTGGCTCGGCTCGACCAGGTCGTACCCCGCCGACCCCGAGCTGAGCTTGGAGGTCATCGTCTCGTTGCTGTCGAAGGTGTCGAGGGTGACCTTGATGCCGGTCTCCTTCTCGAACTTCTTCACCACGCTGTCCGGGATCTCCCCGGCCCAGGCGTAGATGTTCAGCTCCTTGCCGCCGCCTCCGCTCGCGGAGTCCGAGCCGCCGCATCCGGTGGCGACCAGGGCGGTGACGGTGGCGATGGAGACGGCGAGGACGGTACGGGAGACGCTTCTTGCGCGCATGAGGGCGATGCCTTTCGTACGGAGGAGAGCTGAGGGAATCCGTGGAAACGCGGAGGTGATCGGAGGGTGTTCGAGGAGGGGCGGCGAAGGGGTCAGGAGCGTTCGCCGCCGAGCAGGACACGGCGCATCTGCCGCAGCCCCACACCGAGGATGATCAGCAGGGTGAACAGCACGAGCAGCGTGCCCAGCGCGTTGATCTCGGGCGTCAGACCGCCCTTGAGCATCGAGTACACGCGCAGCGGGAGCGTGGTGCTGCCGATGCCGTTGGTGAACGTCGACATCACGATGTTGCCGAAGGAGATGGTGAAGCAGAGCAGCCAGGCCGCCAGCAGGGGCTGCCGCAGCAGCGGCAGGGTCACCCGCCGGAACGCCTGCCAGGCGTTGCACCCGAGGTCGGTGGCGGCCTCCTCCAGCGAGGAGTCCAGTGCGTTGTACGCGCCGAGGACGATCAGCGCCGCGTACGGCAGGGTCACCACCAGATGCCCGAGGACCAGCGTGGTCAGCCCCAGATCCGCGTGCATCGCGCCGAAGACCGACAGCAGGGCCACGCCCAGCACGATCTCCGGAATGATCAGCGGCAGGAACAGACCGCCGGAGAACACCGCCTTCCACTTCGACCGCAGCCGGGACATGCCCATCGCGGCCAGCAGTCCGCAGGCGGTGGCGAGGGTCGCCGAGATCAGGGCGACCTGCGCGCTGACCCCCAGCGCGGAGAGCAACTCGGTGTTGTCGGCCAGCGTTCCGTACCAGCGGGTGCTGAAGCCGGCCCACTTGTAGGTGACCTCGGAGTCGTTGAACGACAGCACGACCACGACGACGATCGGGATGTACAGGAAGGCGATGACGCCACGGGCCAGCCAGGCGGTCAGGGTGTCGAGGGCGTTCTTCATGCGGACTTCCTCCTCAGCCGCCGGGCGGCCAGTCCGAACACCGCCATCGAGGCCACCATCAGCAGCAGCAGGACCACGGAGGCCGCCGCTCCCATCGGCTGGTTACGGAACTCGGTGTAGAGGGTCACGATGAGATTGCCGACCAGCTGGTCGCGTCCGCCGCCGAGCAGCACGGGGATGACGAACACGCCGAGGGTCGGGATGAAGGTGAGCAGCGCGGCCGCGAGCATGCCGGGCCGGGAGATGGGCAGCAGCACCCGGGTGTGCACCCGCCACCAGCCGCAGCCCAGGTCCCGGGCGGCCTCGCCGAGGGAGTTGTCCACGCCGCGCAGTGAGGCGTAGATCGGGAAGATCGCGGTCGGCAGGAACGCGTAGACCAGGCCGATGAACGACGCTCCCTGGCTCGGGATCCACTGGGTGTTCCCGTCGGTGAGCCCGATGGCGTCGGTCAGGCTGTTGACCGGCCCGCCGGGGCTCAGCAGGTTGATCCACGCGAACGTCCGGACCAGGAAGTCCGTCCAGAACGGCACGATGATCAGCAGGAGCAGCAGCATCTGGCGCTGCGGTGGCCGCCCGGCGAGGTAGTAGGAGACCACATAGCCGAGGACCAGGCAGACGAGGGTGTTCAGGGCCGCCATGCCGAGGCTGTAACCGAAGACCTTGAGGTAGATCGGGTCCAGCAGGTCCTGGTAGTTCGCCAGCGTGTAGCCGCCCTGGATGCCGCCGTACGCGTCGGCCGAGGCGAAGCTGTTCCGTACCACCAGCAGCAGCGGTACGAGCACCAGGCCGATCACCGTGATCCCGGCGGGCGCGAGCAGCGCCGTCGTCACGGCGGCACGCCGGACACGCGACTCCTGGGCGGGCCCCTGACCGGGCCGCGCGGACGCCGGCGTCCTCTCGGTGGTGGCGGTGACCGTCACCGCGACGTCCGCCGGGACGACCGATCGGGTGGAGGGGTGGTCTGCATACGCTGATCTCCTTGTCCGGGGGCGGGGGTTTCGGTGGAGAACAGCGTGTGGGAACAAGCCACTGGCCGAAAAGATAAACATGGAACGAATACCGTGGAAACAGCTTCGTATTTCCACGCATCTCGCAGAGGTCCATCACTGCAACAGCGAATCTTGACAGCCACGAGATGATGAGTGCCAACAGCACCTACCGTTCGGAGGCCCCCGGTGATCGACGACCTGGACCGGCAGATCATCGACCAGCTACGGGTGGACGGACGCCGCTCCTTCGCCGAGATCGGCCGTACCGTGGGCCTCTCCGAGGCATCCGTACGCGCCCGCTACCAGCGGCTCCAGCGCAAGGGCGTCCTCCAGGTCGTCGGCATGACCGACGCGGTCCGCATGGGCGAGATGGAGGTCCACCTCGCGGTGCGGGTCCACCACATCCCCGTGGCCCTGGTCGCCCGCGAGCTGTCCCGTATGCCGGAGGTGCGGTACGTGGCCTCGTGCGTCGGCCCCTACGACCTGATCGTGGACGTACGCTGCCGTGACCTGGAACACCTCGCCGAACTCCTCACCGAACGCGTCCGCCGCGTCAACGGCGTCGCCCACGCGGAGGCGCTGACCGTCCTGGAGGTCATCAAGGACTCGTACCTGTGGGCGGGCTTCCGCGAGGTGCCGGTCCGGCCGGGGGAACGGATCATTCCGACGTAATCCGGCGCAAGTCGTCAGGGTGGGTCGGGTCGGGTGAGTCGGGCTACTCCTGGGCGACGCCCTGCCCCACCGCGCTGGCCAGACCGCTCCACGAGTAGTCCTTGAACAGCTCCAGCAGCAGAAGCACCTGCACCCGCGACACCCCCGGCAGCATCCGGATGTCGTCCAGCAACTGCACCAGCTGCGCCTGATCCCGGCAGGTCCCCTCCAGGAAGATGTCCTGACTCCCCGCGCAGAGTGCCACATGGTTGATCATCGGCATCCCGGAGAGCGTCTTGGCCACCGCTCGCGGGGTCAGATCCCGCACCCGGATCATCAGCCGCACGGACTGATGCCCCAGCGCCAGCGGATCGCACAGCGCCACGATCCGCAGCACCCCGCTCTCCTGCAACCGCCCCACCCGCTGCCGCACGGTCGCCTCGGAAACCCCCAGCTCACGAGCGAGCACGGTATACGGCGTCCGGCCGTCGCGGGTCAGGGTCCGCACGATCCTGCGGTCTATGTCGTCGAGCACCCCCCAACCTTGACATACCAGTCAAACATCCTGATTACCCCACCCCTACCCACCCGAGAATCCGGGCCCGGCGCCGGGTGTCTGACATCATGAGTCGCGATGAGACGCCGCCTGGGTCAAGAAACGGCAAAGTGCCTCTGAAGTCGCAGGTCAGGAAGAGTGCTCCCCGCGCGAGCGGGGGTGGACCGTCCGGATGGGCGCTGGCCGACGTGAACAAGCTGTGCTCCCCGCGCGAGCGGGGGTGGACCGCCCCGGGAGAAGTCCGTCTACATCTGCCTCGCGTGCTCCCCGCGCGAGCGGGGGTGGACCACCTGTAAAACGTATTGCGATAGCCATGCAATAGTGCTCCCCGCGCGAGCGGGGGTGGACCGACCAGCGACGCCCTCACCGGCATCGCCAACGCGTGCTCCCCGCGCGAGCGGGGGTGGACCGCAGAACACTCACAACCGCAACCTCCGTGAGCGGTGCTCCCCGCGCGAGCGGGGGTGGACCGCCGGAGTTCTGGTCCGCCAAGCTCCTGGTCGCGTGCTCCCCGCGCGAGCGGGGGTGGACCGCCTTGCTGCTGTGGGTGCGGCGGCAGTGCGGGGTGCTCCCCGCGCGAGCGGGGGTGGACCGGCCGCAGCCGCAGGGAAGCTGGCCGACCCGCGGTGCTCCCCGCGCGAGCGGGGGTGGACCGGCAGAGCCCGAGCTCACCCTGCTGCGCATCACGTGCTCCCCGCGCGAGCGGGGGTGGACCGACCAGTAGCACCCCCAAGCCCCCGGCCCTGAGGTGCTCCCCGCGCGAGCGGGGGTGGACCGCCCAGTCGGACCGGGCGGGCCAGGTCGTGCTGGTGCTCCCCGCGCGAGCGGGGGTGGACCGGCCAGGAGTACCGGGATGATGGCCTGGTAGAGGTGCTCCCCGCGCGAGCGGGGGTGGACCGGTCCGCAGCCTCTCGGTGTTCTCACGCCGCGCGTGCTCCCCGCGCGAGCGGGGGTGGACCGTCACGGACGCTGCGGGCGAGTCCGGGTGGCAGGTGCTCCCCGCGCGAGCGGGGGTGGACCGTTGTTCCTGTTCAGGACACCTTCGATGACCTCGTGCTCCCCGCGCGAGCGGGGGTGGACCGCGCTGGCGTCTGGCCGGCACCGATCCGCAGGGGTGCTCCCCGCGCGAGCGGGGGTGGACCGCTGGAACGGACCCTGTGGCGGGACCTTTGGCGGTGCTCCCCGCGCGAGCGGGGGTGGACCGTTCGCCAGCGAACGTCGGCAGCGCGAGCCCTCGTGCTCCCCGCGCGAGCGGGGGTGGACCGGTCGACGGTGGGCAGGTGGGCGATGCGGTTGAGTGCTCCCCGCGCGAGCGGGGGTGGACCGGTCGACGGTGGGCAGGTGGGCGATGCGGTTGAGTGCTCCCCGCGCGAGCGGGGGTGGACCGGAGTAGCGGAGGGGGACGGTGGTGCCGTCGGTGTGCTCCCCGCGCGAGCGGGGGTGGACCTTTGAGGGTAATTCAGGCCCCTTTCTCACCGAAGTGCTCCCCGCGCGAGCGGGGGTGGACCGTAGGCACGGCATCTTGATGTTTTCGCAGGTCAGTGCTCCCCGCGCGAGCGGGGGTGGACCGCCGCAATTCGAGCTGGTACATGGATTGATCCCGTGCTCCCCGCGCGAGCGGGGGTGGACCGCCGGAGGACACCCGGTGACCGACACCCTGATCGTGCTCCCCGCGCGAGCGGGGGTGGACCGATCTCCCGGGGTGCCGTCCGCGCGGCCAACGTGTGCTCCCCGCGCGAGCGGGGGTGGACCGCCTGTTCGTGCAGGTCAAGCCCCTGTTATTACGTGCTCCCCGCGCGAGCGGGGGTGGACCGGCCACATGGACGGCCTGGCAGGGGTCTACGACGTGCTCCCCGCGCGAGCGGGGGTGGACCGGGCAGCCAGTCGGTGGCCGTCACGATCAGCGGGTGCTCCCCGCGCGAGCGGGGGTGGACCGGCCCGGGACATCTACCGTGACCACCGCAAGCCGTGCTCCCCGCGCGAGCGGGGGTGGACCGCACTCCTCGATGCAGCAGCTCAGGAGAACATGGTGCTCCCCGCGCGAGCGGGGGTGGACCGAGGATCAGCGCCGCTGCGCCCACGCCCACGTTGTGCTCCCCGCGCGAGCGGGGGTGGACCGACCGCTCCCCGGTGGCGGGTGCTGCGAGGTGGTGCTCCCCGCGCGAGCGGGGGTGGACCGCGATGGTCTCGATGGTCGCTTTGGCTACCCGTGTGCTCCCCGCGCGAGCGGGGGTGGACCGCGCAAATGACGCGCGCAGTTACGCCAAAAAGGGTGCTCCCCGCGCGAGCGGGGGTGGACCGCGCTGAAAGCGGCAAATCCGCTGTACGAGCCTGTGCTCCCCGCGCGAGCGGGGGTGGACCGTCCGTCTTCCTGGACCCGGCCTGGGATCGCAGGTGCTCCCCGCGCGAGCGGGGGTGGACCGGCCCTCGCCGCCCAGATCATCAACACCCCGAAGTGCTCCCCGCGCGAGCGGGGGTGGACCGGCCGGCTCCCGGCCGCGCGGCCGGTCTCAGGCGTGCTCCCCGCGCGAGCGGGGGTGGACCGTACGTCGCCATCCGGCTTTCTGATGGCTCGTCGTGCTCCCCGCGCGAGCGGGGGTGGACCGCTGACTCAGGAGCAGGTCGCTCTCACTACGGGGTGCTCCCCGCGCGAGCGGGGGTGGACCGGACCCCGCGCCCCCTGCCGACCCGCCCAAGGCGTGCTCCCCGCGCGAGCGGGGGTGGACCGGCGGTGGCGTCGACCCCGGGCGCCGAGGCAGTGTGCTCCCCGCGCGAGCGGGGGTGGACCGGTGACATGCGGCTCGCCTCGGAGCGGTCCCTCGTGCTCCCCGCGCGAGCGGGGGTGGACCGTGGTGCGCCAAGGTCCGCGATGCGACCGCCGGGTGCTCCCCGCGCGAGCGGGGGTGGACCGGGCATCGTGCGGTCCGCTGTCGCCGACCGTAGTGCTCCCCGCGCGAGCGGGGGTGGACCGCCGTCGCCAGCGCCGCGGCCAGCGGTGACGAAGTGCTCCCCGCGCGAGCGGGGGTGGACCGGCGCTCGACGTGCTCGACGAGTGGCTGAGCATGTGCTCCCCGCGCGAGCGGGGGTGGACCGTCGCGCTCCATCTTCCGGATCCAAATGTTCTTGTGCTCCCCGCGCGAGCGGGGGTGGACCGCTTCGGGGGTGCCGACGAGCACGGGGCCATGAGTGCTCCCCGCGCGAGCGGGGGTGGACCGACTTTCGGGCGTAACGAGGTTGCCCAACTCGGGTGCTCCCCGCGCGAGCGGGGGTGGACCGACCGGCGCTCTTCCGCTGAGCTACACAGGCGGGTGCTCCCCGCGCGAGCGGGGGTGGACCGATGTGGTCGGCGGCCGGGCGGTAGCCGTCGGGGTGCTCCCCGCGCGAGCGGGGGTGGACGGGGTGGACCGAGCTACGACAAGGATGCGAACCAGATCCCGGAGTGCTCCCCGCGCGAGCGGGGGTGGACCGATCGACGACAGCGCCCACAGCCACCCCAAGCTGTGCTCCCCGCGCGAGCGGGGGTGGACCAGACCTCATCGCCAACACCACCGACCCCGGAGTGTGCTCCCCGCGCGAGCGGGGGTGGACCGCACACGCACTACGGGAGCGCCCCGTACGCCCTGTGCTCCCCGCGCGAGCGGGGGTGGACCGTCGATGTCCGCCTGGGTGTTGAGCTGCGCCTGGTGCTCCTCGCGCGAGCGGGGGTGGACCGTCGATGTCCGCCTGGGTGTTGAGCTGCGCCTGGTGCTCCTCGCGCGAGCGGGGGTGGACCGTGAGTTGGAGCGCGATGACCCGCCCGAGAGTGGTGCTCCCCGCGCGAGCGGGGGTGGACCGGGGCTGCTGCGGCAGGTGCTGGCGATGGGCCCGTGCTCCCCGCGCGAGCGGGGGTGGACCGCCACGCGCGGCACGCGGAACCCCCCGCACGCCGTGCTCCCCGCGCGAGCGGGGGTGGACCCGTTCTCCGGGATCCCCCACAGGCCCCGGTGGAGTGCTCCCCGCGCGAGCGGGGGTGGACCGGCCCCGGCCGAGGACGGCTCGGAAGAGAAGACGTGCTCCCCGCGCGAGCGGGGGTGGACCGAGCTTCAGTACCTTCGGACCGAGGACCAGTCCGTGCTTCCCGCGCGAGCGGGGGTGGACCGATCTCAGAGGCATACGGGCTCATAGGCCCGTGGTGCTTCCCGCGCGAGCGGGGGTGGACCGCACAGTTCACCCCCGCGACCGTGTCACCGGTCGTGCTTCCCGCGCGAGCGGGGGTGGACCGCTCCGGCTGGGAGCGGTCGGCCTTGACCAGCTGTGCTTCCCGCGCGAGCGGGGGTGGACCGAGGGGACGGAGCTGCAGATGACGGCACAGACCTATGACCACCACGGCGATGGGCAGGAGCTGATTCCTCGTCCCGACCGGACCGTGCACGCCCTGCGTGCGGCGCTGGGGGTCTTGGCCCCCATGCGACTCCCCGAGATGGAGACCGATGAGCGGGCCGCGATCGCGCAAGCGTTGAAGCTCGACGACCTCGCACCCCTGAGGCTTTTTGTCATGAAATGGGCCGCTGAAATCGAGATTGCACGGATTCCTGACTTGGTGCAGCGGTACCAGCGGTATCAGTACCTGGCGAACTCGGCCGAGACACCAGAGGAGAGCCGACCGCATGTGCGCGCTGTCTCCGACATCGTCAGCGATGCGTACAAGGCGGTCGAGGGGTGACCGAATGGCGCTGGGAGTACGAACCGGAGACCCTGGCCGACGGAGTCCCGACGAGGCTGTGAGCACGGATTTGAGGAGACCGCCGACGAGTTGGCTCGGGCGGCGGCCGCGCTCTATCTGGACGGAACTCGGTTCGAAGGCGAAGGCCCCAAGAGCCGTACGATCCCGTTCGGTGGGCCGGAGATGGCAACGTATCTGACCATCCCGCGCTAAGGCGGGGGTCCTACAGCCCACTCGGCTACAGATCCCCCCGCCCGCGCGGGAAGCACGCCGCCCGGACGTTCCGCGTGGGCGGCTACCCGGTCGACGGGTGGGGGTCCTGGGGGGCGGGGGCTCGGAAGTCGATCAGGGTCAGTCCGTCGAAGTCCACCGGGATCCGTCGGCGGTCGCCGGCCGTGTGGAGGGTGAAGCCCTGTTCGTTGGCCGCGGGATGGATGAGGGTCGCGGCGCCGGGGCCGATGGAGGCGCGGATGATGGACCACAGTTCGTCGCGTACGCGGGTCGAGAGCGTTCCGACGTACAGACCGGGGGCGGGTTCGATCATCCAGCGGGTGAGGGCGCCCCGGACATGGTCGGGGACGGCGGTGGCGGACAGCACGGTCAGTGAGGGCACGGGGAGCTCCCCTGGTGGGACTGATGGGTTCCGGTCATCGGGTCACTGCCCGCCGCCGTAGTTCGTTCCCGCGGGTACGGAACCGACCTCGGGGTCCCACAGGTTGACCAGCTCGATCTCCTGCCCGTCCGGCAGCGGTTCGGATTCCTCCGGGGCGAGCAGCGCCCGCACGTCGTTGACGATGCGTGGCAGCAGCTTGAAGAGGCCCAGATCCTTGCGGAAGGACCTCCGGGCCTCGCGTTCGGGGTGCGGGGAGTCGTGGAGGGAGAAGGCCAGCGGCACGGTGAGTTCGGCTTTGTAGAGGTCCGCGATGTCGTACACGAAGGAGTGCTGCTTCCCCTGGTGGACGAATCCCAGCGCGGGAGAGCAGCCCAGCGCGACCAGGGCCGAGTGCACGATTCCGTACAGACAGGTGTTGGCGGAGGACAGAGCCAGGTTGACGGGATCCTGTTCGTCCCAGGCGGCCGGGTCGTACGAGCGGCGGAAGCGGCCGACGCGGTGCTGCTGGGCGAGCAGTTTGTACAGGGCCTTCATCCGCTGGCCCTCCAGACCGCGGAGCTGATTCAGCGCCGTGCCCGCCGGCACCTTGGTGGTGAAGCGCATGAGATACATCTGCCGGGCCACGGCGAGGCGCCGGTCGGGGTCGGCCCACTGGTGGACCTGGCGTTCGAGCCAGCGTGTCGTCAGGGAGTCCGGGGTGGTCGCGGAGTAGCAGCGCACCCCGCCCGAGCCCGTGCACACCACCGTCGTGCCGTGCCGGGCGAACGTGGCGAGCGCGGGCTGCGTGATGGATGTGCCGGGGCCGAGCAGGAGACAGGACACGAGGGACGTCGGCAGATAGACGCGGGAGACCTCACCGTCCGCCGAGGTCGTCTCCGCGCAGACGCCGGTGTCGTCCTGGACGATGCGTACGACATCCGCGTACAGGAAGGACAGCGAGTCGCCGATACGCGGCAGCATGGCCAGGGTCGGCGCCGCGATCCGCCGTCTGGCGGTGGACGGGGACAGCTCCCGGCCGGGACCGGGGGCGGAGGCTCCGGATGGCATCGCGCTCACACTCCCGCGCCGCCGGGGGCGAGGCTCAGCAGCCCGCACCCGTACGACTTGCTGCGCCCGATGCCCAGGAGGAGTGCGCTCCGCAGCGCCTCGGGGTCCCGGACGGTGGCCGTTCCCTCGAAGAGGACGGCCGCCCGGTTGATGCGGGCGGCGCGGTCGTGCCGGGTGCTGACGGCGGCGGCCTTCTCGGAACGGGTGGTGAGGAGGTCCAGCCCGGAGGTGCCCGCGCGGTCGGCCCACCACTGGTCGGCTTCGGCGCCGTGCAGCGGGATGACCTGCTTCCACTTTCCCGCGGTGCTGTTGGGCCCGCAGCGCCGTACGGCATTGCCGAGGATGCGGTAGCGCACCGGCAGCCCCGGGCGCAGTGCCCCGAGCATCGCGCCCATGTCGCGGGTCCGCGCCCGGGTGACGTAACCGACGGGGAGCCGGCCGGTGTCCGGGTGCACCTGCGTCTGCACCAGTACCATCGGCGCACTCGGGCCGTCGGCCGTGGCGGAGGAGTCCGGTTCGATCCGGAAGAGGACACCGGCACGGGCGCGCGGTGCGTCACCGAGGCCGTCGGGGACGAGTCGCATGACCCGGCGGTGGAGGGCGGCGGCGTCGCCGAGGTCGTGGTGCGTCTGCCGGTGAGCCGGGTTGAGTACCAGCTGGGTGAGCCAGGCGTTGGCGAGGGACGTGGTGGTCGTGCCGGACGCTTGCGTGGTCATGGGGCGGCCCCTCCAGGGCGCTCGGGGAGATAGCGGTCCAGCGCTTCGAGATAGTCGGACCCGTAGCCGCCGCAGAGCGCGGCGGGCAGTCGGCGGCTGGTGGCAAAGGCGGGCCGGGTGCGGTGGGCACGGTCCTGAGAAGTGAGCCGTACGGGCTCGTCGTTGAGCATGGTCACGGCCGTACGGTCACCGGACGCGCTGTCCTGTGTCCCGGGCGGACCCTCGCCGGGCGGTGCCGTGGTCTCCGCTGCCCCGGCGAACGGCGTGTCGGCCGTGAACTGCACGGTCACGGTGGAGTCCTTGTCCTTCAGATGAGGCGCTGTACGGGCGAGTGGCAGTTCCAGAAGCTCGGCGACCGGGTCCGGGCTGGCGGCCCGGAGCAGGAACAGCGAACCCGGCGGGCAGGAACGGCGGCCCTGGTGCAGTGGCCAGCGCGGAGTCGACAGCGCCTCGGCGCACTCCGCGAGAAGAGCGGGCGAGCCGCTGCCGGACGCGGTCACCGCGACGGTGAACACGGCGTCGCTGAGGTAGTGCCGGCGCGACACGATCGTCGCGGCGTCGGCGGCGCGCCGGGCTCCCTTGGCCGTGGGGACGGTCCGGTGCTGCGGAAGCCCGCCGCCCACCGTGTGGAAGTCGACGAGACGGGTTCCGGGCCGGTCGACCCGTACGGTGAACCGCAGCCGGGGCAGGTGCGCGAACCGGGAGCCCTCGGCCGTGGTCGCCTCGGCGCGCGGGATGCCGAGGGCGGACGCGATCATGCCGATCAGGCCCGACCGGGTGGGGTGGGCCACGGTGTCGCGGTCGGCGAAGGCGCTGTGTTCGCCCCAGGACTGGAGCGGGCCGCCGAGCTGGAGAAGGAAGCCCGGACTCCGCTCGTGTGTGAGGACGGCGGGCGGCGGGCTCGGCGCGGGACGGGCGACGGCGTCCGGGTCGCCGGGGCCGTGCGCGGGCCGGGCGGCAACGCCCTGGCCGTCCCGGCCGGGCGCGGGCAGGGCGACCGCGGACGGGGCGACCGCGGACGGGGCGACCGCGGACGGGGACGGGCCGCCGTCGGGGAGGGAACAGGCCGTGGCGGCCTGCTCCTCCGGGCTCAGGGACCTGGTCATGCCGGTGCGCCGCCCTCCGGACACGCGGCCGCGACGGCCTGATCGGCCAGTTCGGCGTAGGAGTCGACCCGGTGGCCGAGCCCGTCCCGCTTCTCGTCGTCGACGCACGCGTGCCCGCTGTAGAGGACACCGGTCGTGCCGAGAAGCGTGCCGACCCGCTCGGCGTAGTCGGTGAGCGCGGTACGGGACACCGTTCCCCATCCCGCCTCCTGGGCGCGCACCGGCTTCTCGAACGCCGCGGCCAGAGACAGCGGACGGTCCGAGCGGACGGCGAGATGCACCAGATCAGGCGGAGTGTGCGGTGCGGTGGAGGTCTTCTTCGCGCCCGGCAGGGAGTGGATGAACGCGGTCACGAAGGCATGGGCGAGCCGGCGCGCGGTGGCGGACTCCTGGGTGTTCTCCAGGAGGGAGACCAGATCGAGGGTCGCGTAACGGTAGAACACCCCGCTGCTGAACTCGCCCGTGTTCATATGCGCGCTGCCCGCGTCCGTGGCCCATTCGCCGGCGTCGTCGACGGCGGTGAAGAAGTCCGCCTGTACGGAGGTGCTGTGCGTGGTGAACGCGTGCGCCACCTGCACCGAGCCGTCCACACCGGCTCCGGGGATCTCCGCCAGCATCCGGCCGAAGAGCGCGATCGACCCGTTGCGGGACCGCAGCACGTTG
Organism: Streptomyces sp. NPDC004609; assembly: GCF_042873655.1. Classification (NCBI taxonomy): domain Bacteria; kingdom Bacillati; phylum Actinomycetota; class Actinomycetes; order Kitasatosporales; family Streptomycetaceae; genus Streptomyces; species Streptomyces sp. NPDC004609. Next base: position 187,799 of record NZ_JBIALS010000007.1, read on the forward strand.
TGGACGGCGTCCTTCGGGAGCAGGGCCTTCGCGGCGGCCGTCTTGCTGCCCAGCGCCTTCTCCAGCGCGGGGCGGTGCTCCTCGGCGAGGTCGGCCAGCACCGCGACGGCGCTGTCCGGGAGGAAGAGCAGCGAGGTGGTGGCCTTGTCGCCCTTCTCCAGTGACAGTTTCGACTCGGCCGACCGGATCACCTGCGCCCCCGCGAGTTCGGCGAGCTCCCGCGGCCAGCCGCGCTTCTCCGTCAGCTCGTGGGTGACCTGCGCCGGGAGCCGCCGAGTGCGGACCGCTTCCTCGCCGATCGCCTCCTCGACGGCCAGACGGACGGGACGCTTCCATGCCTGACTGGAGACACGCGTGCGGCTGGTACCGCCGAAGATCATGCTCTTCGGCGAACCGAGGTCGTCTCGATTCACGTTGCTGTAGGGCAAGGTCTGGAGGATGTGCAGATCGAGGAAGCGGGGCACGGCAGGCGGGGTCATGGGTGAGGGCCTTCTCCATTACGGGTGCTGATGAGACGGTGGCTGATCGGTTGACGGGGGTCGGGGTGCACGGGTGCCGCCGATACGGGCGAGACGTGCCGTAGGGGCGTACGGGCCGGTCGCACAGGGTGCCCGTAGCGGTGTGTGGTGCACGGTGTCTGAAGGACTGCCGCCATGGATACGGAGAACGCATCGATACGGTCTGTCGTACCGGGTGGGACGGGACGACGGTGGACGGGCGTGGGCACGGGCGCCGAACGGGACGTACGAGGTCCAGGGCCGCGGGCGTCACTCCCGGGCGGGCGAATCCGGCTTCCGCTTCTTCTGCTGCGCGGCGGCGCGCTCGCGGTTGACCGTGCGGTAGTACTCGGTCAGCCAGCGCGTCGCCACGGAATCGCGGTACCAGGTCCACGCGATCAGGTCCTTCAGCAGGCACCCGTGGTCGACCGGGACGCCGGCGGAACCGAGTTGCCGCAGTACTCCGGGGAGCATCCGGTGGAGCCCGTCCACGTCCTGGCGGACCATCAGATGCAGTCGTGATTCAAGCCCGGCGACTCGGTGCGGGTCCGCGCCCGGTTCGTTGTGGGCGAGGAGGTCCGGATGCCGGAGGACGGCGGCGAGCGCCAGGCTCTCCCCGAGGTTCGTACCACCGGGCCGGAAGCTCTCGGACGCCGTGCCGGCTGATCCGGTGCCGGCCGTGGTACCGGTGCCGTCTGCGGTACCGGGGCCGGCCGTCGTACCGCTGCCGGCCCTCGTACCGGTGCCGACCGTCCTGCCGGAGTCCGCGGTCGTACGGGTGTCCGCGGCCTCGCCGCCCGGCTCCGGCGACCGAGGCGGTTCGGCGTCCGGGCCGGACTCCCGTCGCGCACCCGGGCGGGCCGCGATCAGCGCCGCCATCGCGTAGTGCGCACGCCGCGCATCGCCCTTCGCGGTGTCGGGCACGAGCCCGTTGCGCAGCAGCACCGCGTGCGTACGTGCCGGGATCTCGTCCACCGGCTTTCCGAGCGCGCGGCGCAGCGCCTGCTGGGAGCCGGGGACACGGCACTCCGCCGAGACGGCCGCCACGAACCTGTCATGGGCTTCCAGGGAGGGCTGACGGCTCCCCGGCGGTCCGTCGCCGAGTGAAGCCGGGCCGGTCGTTGCCGTACTCATTCCGCTTCCTGTCTCCTCGTCTCCATGGCCCCGACCGGTGCGGGGCCGGGGCGGTCGGCGGCGCCGGCGGCGGTTCGCCGACGGCGCGCGGGTCCGGTCAGTGACGCCCGGCGGGGGCTCGGAGCAGGGCGGCGACCAGCCCCCGGGCTCCTTCCCGGGCCTTCGCACCGCGCGGCGAACTCGCCACGGAACGCGTCACCTCGTCATAGACGTCGAGGGCCAGCCGGGCGAAGGCCGGCATCGCGTCGGTGAAGTCCTGTGCGTGGAACGCGTCCCAGAACAGCCCCTCGGCCGCGGGCCAGTACGCCGTGACAGCGGACCCGGCCCACGGCCCGGCCCCGCCCCGGTGCTCCTTGCCGCCGGGCTTGTCACCGCCGAACGGGGTCGAGTACTCGCGCCAGGCGTGGCGCAGCGCCGTCTCCAGTCGCCAGGCCGCCTGTTCGGCCGATTGCTTGGCGTGCCGCACTCCGAGCGCGAGTTCGTTGTCGTCCGCGTCGTCGGACTCCTCAAGGAGCGCGAAGAGCGGGGGAGTGGAGCCGCTGAAGTAGACGCGGTCGCGCGTCTGCCCGTCCTGGTCGAAGCCGTAGGCGAAGACCCGCAGGGACCGCAGGACGGCGTCCGGGATCTCTCCGCCGGAGAGCCCGTCCAGCACGGCGGGACGCCGTTTCGCCCCGCCGCGCTGCTTGAGGATCAGCGCGTCCAGATCACGCCACAGGGAACGCTCCGCCTCCGCGTTGCGCGGGTACGGCTTCCCGTCCTTCGTCTCGTCCCAGATCAGATACGGGTCCGCGAAGTCCGGGCGGTTCTCCCGGAAGGCCCAGGTGATCGTGGCGTCCACCACGGACTCACCGTCCGGGCCGGGCCGCAGCAGTACGGCGTGCTGGTACCGCTCGGTGAGCGCCGAGAGCGGGCCCACCGGACCGTGCGGCAGACCCAGCGGGTCGGGCAGTTCGTCACGTTCCCAGGGACAGCGGTCCGGCAGGCCTCCGCTCTCCTGCGGCCAGGCCGCGGGTGCGGGAATCCCCAGCAGCAGCGTCTCGTACAGCGAACGCCCCACCGGGTGGTAGGACATGGTCCGCCGCAGCGGCCCGGACCTGGTGTTGCCGAAGCGCCGACCTGCGACGACGCGGGGAGTGCACTGGCCGGAAGGGCCGTAGTACAGCTGGGTGACGAGGTGGAGGGCCGCCTCCGCGGAGGGCAGGGCGACCTGCTCGGAGTCGTTGAAGTGGCCGAAGAACACCTGGTTGTTGCCTGCGGGACGCGCCATGACGAGCTTGTTGACCCCGGAGCGGGACGGAGACTGGTCCGCGAGTCGCGGGTCCTGGAGGAAGGGGCGATCGGGGCAGTGCAGCCGCAGCCGATGCGCGTACGCCGTCAGATACTTCTCGGCCTCCTCGGGATCGAATCCCCGGTCCGGGTTCCCGAGTAACGCGTACCGACGCTCGGACCAGACAACGGCCGCGTCCTCGTCGGCGTCCCCGCAACCGGCGTCGGGATCCCCGTCGGCGTGGGCCGGGACCCGGTCAAGGCCGGTGATGCGCGCGGCCATCGCACACAGGATGCGCAGCAGCCCGGAAGCCGCGGGCGGCAGCGCCACCGCGACGCCTTCGAGCCGGTGCGCCTCTCGGAACAGCTCCCGCAGACCGACGACGGACGACTCCCCGTCCAGGGCCCGGACGGGGATCCACGGTCGGGTGACCAGACAGAAGCGGTCATGGCCGGGCAGGGAGGCGAGTGCGGGCATGGCGGGACACACCTCTGAGGTGTTGGAGGAGGACGTGAAGAAGTACCGGTGCCAGAGGGCGACCCGGTTCTCCAGAGTAGAGAGAGGGCCGGTGTTACGCCGGGCAAACGCAAGATTTGGTGCGATGAGTAACCGGGCGGTGGATTGAGGGCGGTTGGGGCTTCTGGACGCGGGGGGATACGGGCGACTGGCTGTCGTGGCGACTGCCGGTCGGCACTCCGCGCAGCCATGGGCCGGGCCGGAGCGTGGACGGGTCGGCGGGCGGAGGCGGGCCTCTCAGCGAAGGTCTGCGCGCCGGTTCAGCTCTTGGTGACGACGAGGCCGAGCGTGTGCCCGACCGACAGATCCCGGTTGCCCAGCCGCTGCCCGGTCGGGCCGCCGTCCCCGTTCTCCGGCACGCTGTGCGGCAGCAGCACCAGCCGGGCGAGGCGGGGCTCCTCGGACCACGCTGCCGGGACGTCGTTCGCCGTGGTGCACGCCTTCCGCCAGGGGCCGTGTGCGTACGGCACCACATGGCTCAGCAGCCGCCGTACCTCGGCACGGCCGAAGCGGCCACCGGGCAGGGTGCCGCGGGCCGGGAACGGAACGGTACACTCCGCGTCCAGCCACCGGGTGCCGTCCGCGCGGTCGTACACCGGCAGCAGCTGTACGGTCTCCGCGCCCAGCCGGGTGGAGATCAGATCCTCGTCCGCGGTGCTGGTGGTCAGCTGGTGCAGTGCGCTCACGACGGCCGGCTTGGGCAGCATGACCATGGAGGCGATACCCTCCGCCGCCATGTCCGCGCCCAGCCGTTCCAGATCCCGCTTCATCAGCGACTCCGGGTCGGACGAGTCGAATTCGTCCGCGTAGACCCCGTCGACCAGCTTCTGCACTCCGGCAGGCACCTCGACCGGTACGTCGCCCTGCCGGATCAGCAACTCGTACGTACGGTCGAGCAGCGAGGGCGAGTAGACATCACCCCACGCCGTCGGCGGGGCCAGCCTCCCGTCGCCGTTCACCGGGGCCAGGACCGTGAGCCGGGGCCCCTTGCACCAGTCGGGACGCGGTGGGGCGGGGTCCGCGTGGCGCCACACCCGGCCGGACCGCTGCAGCAGCAGCGCCATCGGAGCGAGGTCGGAGACGATCAGATCGAAGTCGAAGTCCAGTGACTGCTCGATGACCTGAGTGGATACGAGCACCGCCCCTCCGCGCGGCCGCCGCACCCCGTCCGCGCCGACCCGCCCGAACCAGCTCTCGGCCTCCGCCGTGATCGCGGCCCGCCGCCACGCGGGGAAGCGGGCGTGCAGCAGCCGCAGCCGCAGCGGTTCTCTCCCGTCCCCGGTCCCGATGTGCTCCCCGGCGTTCCCGGGTTCCCCGGTCTCGCCGGAGTTCCCGGACTCCACGTGTTCCCCGTTCTCCACGTGCTTCCCGGCACCGGAAGGTTCTCCGGCCTCCGCGTGGCGGTCGTCCCAGCCCGTCCAGTCCGGCCCGTACAACTCGCCGAAGTGCTCCCGCAGGGCCTCGTACGTCTTCTGCGCCTCGGCGACGGTGGTGCAGATGACCGCCGCGCAGCCGCCCGTCCCGGTGACGCCCCTCAACTCCTCGATCAGGGTGGCGAGTCGACCGTCCCGGACACTCGGGTCATACGTGTGTGTGACCGGCCGGACCGCGATGTCCAGGCTGCGGGACCGCACACTGCCGACCGGCTCGGCCGGCCCTGAGACCGTCTTCGCGTCCGCGTACAGCCAGCCCGGATAGGTGGGCGCGGGCAGCTCGTACGCACCCTTCCCGCGCCGTCCCGCACCTTCCAGATACGCCTCGACCAATCCCGCGGCGGTCTGCCCGGTGAGGGTGGCTGAGAGCAGCACGACCGGGACACGCATCGCACCGAGCCAAGTCAGCAAGCGCAGCAGCAGGGCGTGGGTGTAGGCGTCGTAGGAATGCGCCTCGTCGATGACGACGGTCTTGCCGGACAGCCCCAGGTGTCTGAGAGCGTTCCGCTTCAGGGGGAGGACACCCAGCAGGGCCTGATCGACGGTGCCGACGGCGATCGGCGCGAGGAGTCCCCGGCCACGGGTGCGCAACCACTGGCTCGCAGTGACGGAGATCCCGCCCGGGGTACTGCCCTCGTGGCCGGACAGGACATGCGGCTCGGTCTCGTCGACGCCGTACTCCGTGTTTGTTTGCGTGTTGGTTGTTTGCGTGTTGGTGTTGGTGTTGCCTTGGGCAGGTTCCGCGTATCCCTCGTACAGCTCGGCCGCGCCGTGCAGGAGGGTCAACTGGGCGGAATCCAGAAGGTTTCGCCGGGCGAAGCGGGCGACACGTTCGTACATCTGGTTGGCGGTGGCCTGCGTCGGCAGGGCGAAGTACACACCGCTGCTGCCGTACTTGGCGGCCATCACCGTCGCCGCGTACAGCGCCGCCTCGGTCTTGCCCTCACCGGGCGGCGCGGTCACCAGCAGCACCCCGGGGCCGCTGCCCGCCTCGACGACGGCCGGGAGCCGGGCCTGAAGGCTCGCCTGGAGCGGATACGGCTCCCTGATCTCCGGGAAGAGCTTCTCGAAGGGCCGGTCGTGAAACACGGCCCGCCCGAGCCCGGCTCCGGACACCAGGCCCGGTGCCATCGCACCGGCGCGCCGGGCGTGTGCGCTGAGGGACGCCGGAGTACCGAACACCTCCGTATCGGCCCCGGCCGAGCGCTGCTGGGCCGTGATGACGTGCTCTTGGCTGGCCAGCCAGTCCGAAACGATCACCAGCCCCGCGACAACGACCGCCAGCGCGACGGGCATGCCCCGCCCGGAGGTCCCGTACGCACCGGTCGCGCCCTCCGGCACCTCCGGGCACCCCAGCGCCCGGTGGAGGGCATCCATATGCTCCTGTCGTTGCTCGGCCCAGCCGGTGTTGCCGAGTTCGGGGCAGTTCAGCAGCGGATTCCCGAGGTCCCGTTCTTCGACCCCTCGGGGATAACGCCCGTGATGACCGCCCAGCACCTGCGCGACCTGCGAGACCAGCAGCCGCGCCACCTGTCCGGACGCCGGATAGCCGGCTCCTGCCAGCAACTGCGGCAGCACCAGGTTCGTCGCCACCTCGTGCCGCAGCCCACCCGCTTGCTTCCCCCCAGCCCGATCACCCGCATAGCCCGCCTCACGGAGAAACCCCCCGTGCTCCGGCCGCTCCCGAACCAGCATTCCCTGAAACTCCGGGATGATCTTCCCCAGATCGTGCAGCCCCGCCCAGAACATCACGACCTTCTTGGCGGCCTCGATCTCCAGCCCCACGGCCGCCGCGACGGCACCTCGTTGCGCCCCCGTGAGCACCGCGTCCCACACGGCCCCCGCGACCATGGCCGTATCGAGCAGATGCCCCATCAACGGGTAGGGCTGAGCCAGCCCTTGAGACTTTCCGAGCATCCTCACATCGATCACGGCCGCCCCCGTTTGTTGCCCTCGGTCTGAAGTGGGTTTCAGGCCGGTACTTCACCACAGGGGTCTGACATCATGAGCCCCGATGCGGAGAGTTGACGGTCAACAATCGGCAAAGTGCCTCTTAAGGCGCAGGTCAGGAAGTGTGCTTCCCGCGCAAGCGGGGGTGGACCGCCGAACCCTCGCATCGGCCGACAGGGCCGCGAGTGCTTCCCGCGCAAGCGGGGGTGGACCGATGGACCCGGCCCAACTGGACAGGATGCTGGAGTGCTTCCCGCGCAAGCGGGGGTGGACCGGCCCGCCGCGGCGAACAGGGCCCGCAGCCCGTGTGCTTCCCGCGCAAGCGGGGGTGGACCGCTCTTCTTGCCCTCGGTCGCCACCCCGAGCATGTGCTTCCCGCGCAAGCGGGGGTGGACCGGAGCACGAGCCCGCGATCTGCCGCCGGTTCGCGTGCTTCCCGCGCAAGCGGGGGTGGACCTGGTGACGGCGTCGAGATCGTCCTCGATCAACAGTGCTTCCCGCGCAAGCGGGGGTGGACCGATCCCGCACGCGAACAACGGCAAGGCCATCACGTGCTTCCCGCGCAAGCGGGGGTGGACCGGTGATCTCCGTCTCCCAGCCGATGCGGCCCACGTGCTTCCCGCGCAAGCGGGGGTGGACCGTGGAGCGCGGACCACGATCCGGCGATCGTCAAGTGCTTCCCGCGCAAGCGGGGGTGGACCGAGGCCGACGGCATGACCCGCGGCGACCTCATCGTGCTTCCCGCGCAAGCGGGGGTGGACCGGCGCACCGGCGGCTGATGCTGCTGCGCCGCACGTGCTTCCCGCGCAAGCGGGGGTGGACCGGCGTTGAGCTGCCGGTGGAGCGACCAGCTGTGGTGCTTCCCGCGCAAGCGGGGGTGGACCGGCCGCGGTGATGCCGCAGCCGTTCACCCGCGCGTGCTTCCCGCGCAAGCGGGGGTGGACCGCCGGTCCGCCGCGGTCCACGCCTTGTCGGCGGGTGCTTCCCGCGCAAGCGGGGGTGGACCGGAGACCGACATGCCGCAGGTCCTGAACGAGCCGTGCTTCCCGCGCAAGCGGGGGTGGACCGGCCGTGAGGTCGAGGTCGTCGACCAGGGCGTGGTGCTTCCCGCGCAAGCGGGGGTGGACCGGTGGTCTGGCTGCTCAGCCTTTCGAGCCAGACGTGCTTCCCGCGCAAGCGGGGGTGGACCGAGCCTGGTCTACCAAGGGCGCCCCGAGGCCGCGTGCTTCCCGCGCAAGCGGGGGTGGACCGTCGTACATGGTCGTCAGCACGTGAGTGCCAGAGTGCTTCCCGCGCAAGCGGGGGTGGACCGGCGGTGATCGTCCCGGCGACGAACCCGGTCTGGTGCTTCCCGCGCAAGCGGGGGTGGACCACCTGCAAGATCTGTGGTCAGGCGATGGAAATCGTGCTTCCCGCGCAAGCGGGGGTGGACCGCCCAGGGTCGAGGACTCGGCGCCCTACACCCCGTGCTTCCCGCGCAAGCGGGGGTGGACCGTTGTCCGGCTTCGAGGGGTGGCTGATCACCCCGTGCTTCCCGCGCAAGCGGGGGTGGACCGCACGATGGCCCCCCCAGAACACAACCCGTGGGGGGTGCTTCCCGCGCAAGCGGGGGTGGACCGGTCCCGTTCCTCCAGGAGCTCGACGACCTCCCGTGCTTCCCGCGCAAGCGGGGGTGGACCGCACGATGGCCCCCCCCAGAACACAACCCGTGGGGGGTGCTTCCCGCGCAAGCGGGGGTGGACCGGTCCCGTTCCTCCAGGAGCTCGACGACCTCCCGTGCTTCCC